>CAIXQV010000084.1 GCA_903921605.1 uncultured Planctomycetaceae bacterium
CGTGATCGTTGTTTGAGACGGATGGCATGATCACAGAAAAATTCACCAGAGCCGCCGACTAACGCAAGCTCCTGGTTGATCAGCACGGTGGTGATCCGGGGTCGAATGGAATTCTTAAGCAGATCATCGGACATCGAGGCGGACGCCAGTTCCGGAAAAAACGCCGTGCTGAAAATGGCTTGCGTCAATGGATTGTCGAATGCCATGCGAGTTGGAAACTCGAAGATGTCTTCCGCACCCTTCAGTCGTGGGCGATCGGGAACTTTTGTGGTGATGGCTGCTGCGGTTTCGATGACGTTAACTGCCATGGCTTTTCCAAAAGCATCGACCCCGCGAGTCTCTTCGGTCGTCGAGGTCGACAAATCTCCCGACGCGCCCTGCATAAAGACGCAGGGCGTGTCGAGTTGCTGCTCCACGGCCTTCATCATGGCTCCGGGCCATTCGGCCGAGAAACGCAGGTCGGAGGCATCCATCATGGTAGGATGAGCGGCATAGTTCACGATCATTGCAATCGGCTTGCCATCGGAAGCATCGAGCCGAATCACGCCTAATTCCGTGTCGACGGGTTTGGGTTCGATCTTCGAGTGCCGATTGCGGTTCATCGCGACAGACTTTGTCCCCCAACCAATTTTGGCCGGTCTGGCATTGGCGGCCGCTGCGTTAATCGTCTGAATGATTTTGAGTTCCAGCTCTTTCGAATAGGCGACCGCATCATCAAAAGCATCTTTGCCTTTGCCGGGCTCGTCGAGCAATTCAATAACGGGACCATGATGCGTATGTGAGCCGGAGATGAGTACCAGACCAACGTTGGATGTGTCCTTGATGGAGGTTCTGATGCGGGCCATCATGGCGTCCGTGGGTGATCGACCAAGGTCAAGACCCACGATGGCCAGCTTCTCCGACTCGACATCAATGACGACGACTTTGACAAACAAAGAGTCTCGCACTCCCGTCGACAACGCAGCATGCCGGGCCCCGTAACCCCACATTGGAGTGGCTTTGGAAGGGGTAATTTCCTGAGAGGCAAAGCCCGCCTTGAATTGTTTCGCATGGGCACTTGACGAAACAAGCAGAACCAAAGCGAGAGTAAGTGAGCGATAGTGTTTCATCGTGAGGATTCTTTCAGCCACGAAGAAAAAATCGTGTTTTGCAGGCCGAATCGTGGGGCGCGAGTTTCGGCTTCGATTTGAAGTGCTTGTGATGAACTGAAGACAAAATCATGCGTACAGAATGATAAGATATCGTGCAATATCGGGACATTCTGATTTAGTAGCTGGCTAATTGCTGTTTGACAGGATCCTCATCAGTTGTCGCAGTTCATCGTCGACTTCATCAACAGAATCCACCGTATTGGCGATTTCGGATCGCAGGAGTTCTCGATAACGCAGCTTCATGCGACGCACGGCTTGCTTGATCGCATCTTCAGACATGCTGAGTTTTGGGCACAGATCGGCGTAGGGAATTCTGGCTGCGTCCTGGTTGATATGTGGCTCAAGCAGTTCAAACATCGTTCCGTGATTGCGTTGCTCATACTCGCTGCGGAGCATCGCAGCAACGTTCTGCAACAGAGTCATGGCCCAGCGACGTTCGAAGAGTTGATC
>CAIXQV010000085.1 GCA_903921605.1 uncultured Planctomycetaceae bacterium
GCGTCACGACGGAACTCCTCCGTATATTTCTTATAAACCTTACCAGCGTTACCAACCGGCTTCTTCGTCATCGCTTGCGCTCCTTGTGGTCTCTACTCTACCACACTTTTCAAGCGCCTACTTTCTTTGGGGAATTCCAAATCTCAAATAATCATCAACCATCCCCGACGCCCCGCTCGTCGCCACTCTCCATCCCTCAAACCTTTGCGCCTCCGCGTCTTTGCGTGCCAAAAACCACTCACCTCACCCTTCATTCTGAAATCTCAAATCTCAAATAATCATTAACCATCCCCAGTGCCCCGCCCCTGCTCTTTGCGCCTCCGCGTGCCAACCACTCACCTTGCCGTCGATTTTGCAATCTGCAATCTGCAATCTGCAATCTCCAATCTCCAATCTCCAATCTCCAATCCCTCACTTCACTAAAGCCGATCCAGCGGACTCTTCACCCCCAAAGGTCCCTTCTGTAACACATGAGTATAAATCATCGTCGTACTCACATCGGAATGCCCTAACAGCTCCTGCACCGTGCGAATATCGCTTCCCGCCTCCAGCAAATGAGTCGCAAAGCTGTGACGAAGACAATGCGGAGTGATGTTCTTTTCGATCGTAGCCCGGACTGCAGCACGTCGCATCGAATCCGCAAACATCGACTCATGCAAATGATGACGACGGTAGCTTCCCGTTCGAGGATCCTCCGAACGGCGTCCTGCAGGAAACAGAAATTGCCAGCCAAACTCCCTGGCGGCAGACGGATACTTTTCAGCCAGCGCGTTAGGTAACCAGACCTCGCCAAATCCTTCTGCCAGATCTCGACCGTGCTGCTCACGAACGATCTCAATCTGCTGCCGCAAGCCCGCCACTGCAATCTGCGGTAACATTGTCACTCGGTCCTTCGCCCCTTTTCCTTCACGAACAACGAGCTGGTTTGTATCAAACTGAATATCCTTCACACGCGGACGAAGACACTCCATATGCCGCAAACCGCCACCGTACAGTAACTGACCAATCAGAAGATCACGTCCCGCAAGCTGTGAAAGCAATCGCTGCACCTCTTCCCGACTCAGCACAACCGGCAAACGCTCCGGCTTCTTCGCTCGCACCGTCTCGAGAAACTGCAAGTCCCGCTTCAAAACATCCCGAAACAAGAACAGCAGCGCATTGAACGCCTGATTCTGAGTACTCGCGGCCACATTCGACTTCACGGCAAGGTCCGAAAGAAACACCTGGATCTGCTTCTCATCGGCTGCAGCCAGCGTCGGCGATCCGCAAAACCGCATGAAACGCTGCGCCCAGCCGATGTAAGCAGTTTCGGTTCGCAACGAATAGTGACGAGTCCGTATTTCTGTCCGCATCTGTCGAATCAACTCGGGATCATTCTCGTTGATGCGACCTGGCATTTGAGCCGATCGGGCACCAAACTCATCAGGGCGACGCCCCTCCGAATCGGCCAGTCGCGACAACGTCGCCTCCAGATCTTCCAGAACCGGATGTTGACTCTTCAGCACTTCGGATCGATAGCAAATAATGCTCTGAACTGCCTGACACCGCTGCCATGCCGGAACGTCCTGAGCCAACAATGATCGCAGAAACGCCAGCACCAGTTCCCGAGTTACGCTCAAATCCGCCAGCTGTTGCTTCTCCAGGAACTGAGCATATCGTTCCAGCCACATTGGAAACCAGACAGCATCCGGCCCGCTGACATTCGCGTGACGAAAGATCGTCTGAAACCTTGCCGTGCCCGTGTTGATAGGTTTGACCATCAAATTACTCCGTAACTCACTCTTTAGAAGAAACGAACCGTACGCACACCGAAAACTGTTCATTGCAGAGCCGCGAAGCATCAGCAGCCAGTGGGCTTAATACGTCTTCACAACCAGAGACGTCAGTGAGGGATTCTTTAACAGGACTTTTGTCGCGACCTCGATACACCTGGAGGCATGTCGCGGTCGAGAAGCCTGAAGCAACACAGGTACAGTTAAAACCACCCGCCCATAGGGTCGGTATGGTAATATCCCGCGATAAAAAAGCAATACTGCAAAAACCTCAATTAGCGAGCAATAAAACCTGCGGCTCGGCAGAGGATGACGAAAACCCAATGGGGGGCTGGGCTTGACAGCGCTGTGGGAAAGGGGAAAATTCCACCTGACGGGGCCAGTAGTGGATACAGGTCGCTGGTCGAGAATAATAATAGTTGAACATTCCGGCGATGCCGAAGAGGCTTATATAGCATGAATATAAGCTCGGAGCCTCTCACTATAAGATCGATTGTCACTCGATATTATTCTTCGTGGGCGGCCGGGAAACGTGTTCGACGAGATGTGCGGTGGGCCGCGACTTCCATCAGCCGATGTCGAACGGCGGAACTCGGAGCCCACGTTTCACGCGGTGACTGCGGGCACATCACCAACATTCAATACAACTCCTGCCGACACCGCAGTTGCCCGCAATGTCGCGGCGGACGAAGAGCCAACTGGCTGCACAGGACCGTCGCGGAGCTGCTGCCCTGCGATCACGTGCACATCATCTTTACGGTGCCGGAAGAACTCAACACGCTCTGGTTGTTTAACCGAGCGGCGTTCTCTGAACGACTACTGAAGGCCGCTCGCCAGACCTTGGAAACACTGCTCGCCGATCCGAAGTTTCTCGGTGCGAAACCTGGGATTATTTCTGCTCTGCATACATGGGGCCGCAACCTGAGCATTCATCCGCACGTGCATTGCCTCGTGACGGCGGGCGGAGTCGATTCGGAGGGCCGGTTCATACATTCTCAACGCAAGGGATTCTTGCCGGGGCCTGTGCTGAACGCGATGTTTCGAGGCAAGCTGTGTGATTTTCTGAAGACCGCGATCGCCTCTGGCGATCTTGTGGTGCCGCGTTCGCTGACAGCGGCGAAGTGCGTGTCTCTGCTGAATCGGCTGGGGCGAGTTCGCTGGAACGTGCGAGTGCAGGAACGATATCCGCACGGCGTTTCCGTGGCCGGGTATCTCGCTCGCTACATGTCGGGCGGGCCGATGTCTGAACGGCGGCTGGGGAGCATCTCAGACGAAGCGGTCACGTTTCGGTACAAAGATCATCGTGATGGAAGCGAGCAACTCATGAAGCTGACTCCGCACGATTTTCTGAGTCGCTGGTTTGAGCATGTGCCACCGCGAGGTCTGCGGATGATTCGTCGGAGCGGACTCTATGGAAACAGTTGCGGCGATGTGCGAAAACAGGTCCGCGAACAATTGGCCGCAGCGGAATCCGTGGCGGTGACATCGCCTGCGACTGTCGCGGCTTCCAGGGTGACTCCGCTTGACCCGGAACAGTGCCCGGTGTGTAATACCTGCGTCACAGTGAGATCTGTTAGTCGACCGTCGACGGTTGATTATGCGGCTGCCATCTGGATGTCTGATCCTGTGGTGTGCTGCACTGCTCCGCCGTGAGAATGAACAACAGGCTCGCACAAACCGAGCAAAATGTCCCTGAATTTGTTTGTCGAGGAATTCCCGGGACAACTCAAACTCCATAGCGGTGCTGCCCCCTGAAGCGGCACCGCACTCCATGTTCAACAAGTCGTTGAACCCGATTTGCCCGATGCCGTCTTTGACATGGAGACTGCACCTGAGGGCAAACGAGTTAACGCTAACGTTGCGGTAGGCCAGATCGATCTCGATGGAATCTCCGATCTCAGCACAAATTGCCGGACGCTTTGATCTTGGGTTCATCCTCAAGTGTAGCGATGGCCGTACGGGCGAACTTCGCGTCCCAGAAATGTCGCCAACCACACGCGAACTTGACTCTGACTCGGCACGTTCTCATATTGGCAAAGTGTTGCAGGTTTACACGATTCTGCAGAATCATACAGGTAGCCTTTTTAGTGAACTTTCCGCTGCCGAGCGTAACCAACGTGACGACCGGACAAAACAGATTCGTGATACTCAGCGAGACGTGATCATTGGCACAACATGCAATGTTTTGATCACGAGAAAGCTCACTTGGGGTTGTCTCTGCAGAGAATCCGATGGCCTTCTGGAAGGTGTTATTCCTGCTCCTTCAACTGTGCTTGACAATAAATGGCCCGAACGTGCACTCCACATCTCTGAATCGCAATGGGAGTCACTCGAACAAAACTCACTCGTTACGGTAGTCGTTGCCAGAAAGAAGGAAGTAGACTGGGGCCACATTGTGTACTTCGGCGTTACGGTGTCGTCGGCAATGTCAGCCAGGACCGCATAGCAATGCAATGCAC
>CAIXQV010000086.1 GCA_903921605.1 uncultured Planctomycetaceae bacterium
GAGCTCCTTCGTGTTTGGTAAAGGGATTATCGACCGGGATGGAATACTGCTGATCGGCTGACGGATGATCGACATCAATGCGAAGGATCGCTCCCAGCAGGTCCGTCACAGTCTGGCCGGTCGTTAGTCCATCAGGAGGGTTGGGCCCGGAGCCATCGCCTGTCGCGATATACAGCCTGCCGTCAGTACCGAATCGCATGCAGCCCGCGTTATGTCCGCCGGACGGCCAGGTAATGATGACGGTTTCGCTTTTGGGATCCAGAACCGGGACATCATCCTTTGTCATCGTGTACCGGGAGACTCGTGTGTGTGGTTTGCCGCCGGGATGCACAAGGCACAGGTAAACGTAGCGATTGTCCTGAAACTTTGGATGAATCACCGCGGCAAATAAGGACACGCTACCTCCTGCAACAGCCGCCGCATCCAGTGCCAGATCTGCTTTTGTTGTTTCGGCGTTCTTCACAAACGTAAAGACGCGGCCTCCGATTTCTGCCACCAGCAGTCGATTCGTGCCGGGAATTTCCAGCAGGCTGGTGGGCAGATCAAATTTCAGTTGAGGGAAGGCCGAGACAACTCTGAATGGTTCAGGAGGTACCGGTGTGCCCTGCAACTTTGACGACGTCCACGGCTCGCGCGTTTTTGATGCTGGCTCAGTTCCAGAAACGCGGCCAAAGTTTACGGAGTACTGGAAAGCAACTGCGCAGGCAATCAGCCGAACGATCAGGAACCGTGCGTGCATGGTGACGTCTCTGGAGGAATGAAGTCAGAAGAAGGGGAAGGTCAGTGGATGATCGAATGCCAAAATCAGAGCTATGTCTGCTTGCCAACCATGGTGGTGGATGTGGAGGCAAGCATGGGGCGAAATTCCCGTCGGCGGAGCGACGGGCGTACGGTACACCCGTCGCTCCGCCGACGGGATTCCTTTACTTCGCAGGCTCACTCAATTTCACCCATGACACCTGAGTCACCAACTGATTGAGTGCTGCAAAAGAGATATGGGCGTTCGTTGCGTAGCGAGGTGTATTGTTCGACGGGAATGTGGCGAGTGTTGCATCACCAACAAGGAATACATTGAAGTCCTTTGAAAGGTTATCGTACCCCGCCGTCGTTTTGCAGAAGCACATGTCGGTTGCATAACCAGTCAACAAGACATGGCGAATGCCCTGCTTCTTCAGATAGTCTCGCATCGGACCGTAGCCATCGGCGTCGTAGATCACGATGTCATCAGGATGCACCGTGATGTCGCGAGTCACCGGAATCGGCTGCTGCCAGAATCCTTCGTTGTTGTACTTCGCTCCGGCATCAAGTCCCGGGAACTGTTTGAAGTAGTCGATGACGGGTGTCTTGGTCGACACGGGAAACTCTGCCACCAGAGGCTCTCCGCGATAATCGAAGTTCTTCAGCTTCGCCGACAATTCCTTCGCGCCTTGTTCTCGTTGCTGAGCTGTCGGTGTGGAATTGACGGAGCGATAAACCAGCTTGCGGATCGGATCTTCCGTTCCCGGTAGACTAAACATCACACAGCCGACGTGTGAACGCAGCGACTTGATGAACGGATTGATGACTTCGCTGGTATGGCGAGCCGCCAAGTGGTTCTTTGTCGGCGTACAAAAATCCGCCACGCCTGCTGGTTCAGGAGTATCCCAGCCCTGCCCGTCGTCAATCCCCCATGGATGAACCATCACGACGGCCGTCTCTTTGGCCAGCAGATTATTCGGCATCTCGATGATGCCTCGAGCGTTGTACGAAAACCGCCAGGCTCGAACGGTCAAGTCTGCCCCTTCGTCATTCACCAACACCGGCGCTTCGTAACGAGTATCCTCGATCACAGGCTGAACAAATTCAGGATGATCATTCAGCAGAGGTGCCGGATCGACCAGCTTGACGAGACTGTTTTTATAGGTCCTCGTTTCCGACTGCTGCCCTGAAGCAGATGGCAGAAGAATCCCAAAGCCAATGGCCAGGATTGCACTCCGTCGAACAAACGAATTCCAGAAAGAGCTGGTCCAGCGTTCGGTCATCGTCACGGCTCCGTGTATGCAGTAGAACGTCTGAGCAAAACATTGCCGCAGATGATAACCACTACACGCACAACCGGAAGTGAGGCAGACGTTGAGACGACTGCAAGGATGCTGGCTGCAATTGAATCCCGTCGACGGAGCGACGGGCGTACAGTAATTTCGTCGCTCCGTCGACGGGACTACGCCGCATCCTCGCGAGCAATGGTCTGGATTCGTCCCTGGGCGAGCCGCACCGTTCGGTGAGCCTGAGCCGCGATCGATTCGTCATGAGTCACCATCACGATGGTCAGCTGCTGGTTCTCATTCAGAGATTTCAGCAGATCCATGATACCTCCGCCGGTGCTGGCGTCGAGATTTCCGGTCGGCTCATCGGCCAGCAGAATCTCCGGACGACCAACAAGTGCCCGGGCAATCGCGCCGCGCTGCATTTCTCCGCCAGACAATTCTGACGGGCGATGCTTAATGCGGTGCTCAAGTCCAACCTGCTGGATCATGCTCATCGCGGCTTCACGAATCTCTTTGCGATGTCGCCAGTAGCCCAGAATCGAATGGCGAATCATCAACGGTGTCATTACGTTTTCAAGCAGTGACAGTTCGGGCAGCAGGTGATAAAACTGAAAGATGAAACCAAAGACATGATTTCGCAGCTGATCTCGAGCCGCCTGATTGAGATTATCGATGCGATTCCCATCCAGAATGACTTCACCCACATCCGGCGAATCCAGCAGCCCCATCACATGCAGCAGCGTGCTCTTTCCTGAACCGCTCTGGCCGATGACAGAGATAAACTCACCGCGATGAGCAGTCAGGCCGGCTCCCTGAAGAACCGGAACCTTATGCTCGCCCCTGAAGTACGACTTCGTAATCGCTTCGGCGGAAATCAGGGGACGATTCATTTTCAGAGTCTCTGCCATGGCAAGATTCTTTGACTGAAGGAAAAACCAAGCAAGCTTATACTTTGGATCGTGTAATTTGAGGCCGTGTCTTCGCGGGAGTCTTCTTTGAGTAAC
>CAIXQV010000087.1 GCA_903921605.1 uncultured Planctomycetaceae bacterium
AATGGCTGGCCCCAGCGTAAAAAAATCCAACGCATCAAGAGAACGAACGAACAAGATCGTGTGAGGGTTCCCCATGGAAACAAACAGGGGAGGATGACTCAGTTCCGGCAGGAGGAGATTGCTGAGGTCGACCTTCCGAACGAACATCGTTTTTTCCGCGGCCAACGGGTTTTGCACAATCGGGGGCCCCACCTCAATCCGAACTTGAGCAACTCGGTGCTGTCCATCGGAATGCAGAATCCGCACCGGCATTAAGCGATCGGACATGGCAATGCGAAATTCGGGGCCGGCAAGTCCGGACCGATGCAGCCACATCGCCATGCAGCGGAGTGCATTCCCGCAGAGCGATCCTTCGGAGCCATCGGAATTGAACATTCGCATGCGAGCCACCGAATTGCTGCATTCAGGTGGCATCATTAACACCAGACCGTCGCCGCCCACGCCACGATTCCGATGACTGATATTGACCGCGAGGGTGGAAGGATCTTTGGGAACTGGATTGCTGAAGCAGTCCAGAAACACATAATCATTGCCACAGCCGTGCATCTTGATAAATGGGATCAAGGCTCGAGTTCCCTTGTCGTCTGAATCTGGCTGACCAGACAGCATCGTAACATGAATTTGCTGAGGAATCGTCGGTGGAAGAATTCGTCGGAAAGAACGTCGTCATTGATGTCGAATCGCCGTATGTTTACGTAGGGCGATTGCACGAACTTCGCGACAAAACATTGATCCTGCGGGGGGCGGATGTGCATGATCTGCGCGACTCAACAACCACGCGCGAGGTTTATGTCAGAGACGCCCGAGTCCACGGGATTCAGCCGAATCGAAAGACCGTTCACGTGCGACTGGAGAAAGTTGTCAGCATCGCGCTGCTGGACGATGTGATACCGTGACAGGCTACTTCCTGATGGAAGCGGCTCGTTTCAGGAACTTCAGAGTCGTCGCGAGAATCACCATCTCACCAAGTCGCGGAAACATATCCCGGAAGATGAACACGGGACGCATTGCAGGGAAGTTCAGCATAATCTCGGGCGGGGCTTTTCGAATCGCGCGTTCAATGGCTGCCGCCACCGTTTCAGCCGTAGTGCCTCCCAGCAAGGAGGGTGTCTTCTTGCCTGTTGCTTTCACGATTTCATCGTAGATTCCGCCGTGAGTCGCGAAGCCGGGGCAGATGACCGTAGACAGAATTCCTGCTGGAGAAAGCTCCCCGCGAAGTGACTGCGTGAAAGCAATCAATCCGGCTTTTGTCGCGCCATAGACCGCGCCATAAGCCGGGCCGTGCTTTCCAGCAATGGAGGAGATATTGACAATTCGTCCGAACCCATTTTGACGCATCACGGGTACGACGAGACGCGTGAGCAAAATCGCTCCGGTGAGATTCGTTTCAATCGTCTGCACAATGTCCTCGACCGGGAGTTCATCGAGGGAAGCAAAACACTCAATCCCGGCATTGTTGATCAACACATCAATCCGACCGAATCGATCAACACCCGCTTTAACGAGTGCCTCCAGGGCTCGCGGGTCAGATACATCGGTCGGCACCGCGAGGCTTTCCACCCCTTGAGCTCGAAGTTCCGCTTCAAGCTCGCTGAGCTTATCTTTGGAACGAGCAGCCAGAATGAACCGATGCTTTTGCTTCGCCAGTAATTGACAGGTAATCCTTCCGATTCCGGCCGATGCGCCTGTAATCAGGATCGTCAGTGGATTGGGTGGAGAACTGTTGTGAGACATAGGATCGCCGACGGTAACAGCCTGAGACATAAAGAAAACCGCTGGCAAAAATCCAGCGGTTTCCATTGAGAACTTCTTACAGATTACGTGATCGGGACTGGAGCCCGCACATCACTGAGAATTCAGCTACAAGAAACAATGCGAGGCCGTCTGGCCAGGTCTCCTGGAGAGAATCTCAGCACATCGAAAGTGAATCAGACTGCTAAACAGATGCGTTGCCCGCAACGGTCCACCATTCCTGCATTGAGCAAGCCTGAGCAAGCTGTTCGATCAGCATCGAATCCTCTTGATCCACAGAATTCTGTGAGGGAGCTTGCACCGATTCCGGTATGACAACCGCAAAAGTCTGGCTTGGCTGTACCGCCTCAGCGTCAGTGTAACTCTCACTTTGGTCTGGCTGATCGGCAATGGCGCGAGAGGCAGCGCGGCTCGGTGTGCTCACTTCAGGGGACAGTTCAGATTTCAGGACTGCCAGCATCTCTGCGTCGGACTGCGACGGAGTCAGCGATTCCGTTGCCACGACGGTAAAGTCAAATGGCTTGCTCCACCCCAGAAACGTTCCATCCGCTTTAACAGCCCGCACCCAAACTCGATAATTGCCCGGGGCGAGTGCTGTCGTTGTTGTATACGACAAGGCCTTGATACCCGTCGGGTGAAGGTGGTTGATGTTCACGCCGATCCAGGCAATCTGAACTTCGTAGGAAGCAGCTTCCGCGACAGGAGCCCATGTGATGGTTGCTCGTCGAGTTGGAGAAACCATGACAGACTGAACAACGCTGGCTCCGCCCGTCGCCGTAAACGCGAACAGTTCGCTCCAGTCTGTAAACTGCCCGGTCGTACTGACGGCTCTCACTCTGACGGTATAATTTCCACTCAGCAGGTCGGCCTCGAACTTGTAGGAATTGACTGAGGAGTTGGTGCGCAGATAAGTCGCAGTGCTTGCTGAACGTTCGACCCAGATTTCATAGCGAGCAGCCTTGTCGATCGCCGTCCACTGCAATGTCGGCCGAAGATCCGTGATTGTGCGAGGAGCGTTCGGGTCTGCGTTATCAATCCCAAGCGGGCCCGTAATAACAGGCTTCTGAATTGTGGTGAAGCTCACGAGCGGGCTCCACTGTCCATCGACTCGTGGCGAAATCACCGTTGAACTTGTGACAGTTCCCGGGATCACGCTGGAAATGATATTCACAGTCACCGGATTGCCGCCGATGGCGCCTGGATTTGCTTCGTTTCCTGTCAGAGGAAGTTGCAGCAAAAAGACAGTGTTCGGCGCTTCGCCCTGGGCGATTACTCGAGCATTCTCGAAGCCCTTCAGAATTCGGACAGCCGCCTGAATTTGATTTGCAGTGGAATTGTAGTTCAGGGCTGCCGTTTGAACTCTAACAGGATTTTTTCCTGTCGGGGTCAGCTCAATAATGAATGTCCCTGAGGCTGGATTTCCCGAAGGTGTGATCGTGGTAACCTGATGAAGCCTTCGAGCACGAACGCGGAAATCGAATTGCTGAACGGGAATAGGAACCTTCGTCGCCGTCACAACAATTGTGCCAGGATTCACACTCGCAACAACGGAAGTCTTCACAGCATCGAAATCGGCTGGAATCTGAATTTGGTAGGTGAAAGATGCAGCCGTAGTATCCACGATCACGTCAAAACTCTGCAGGCCAATTGCATTAATTGCGGCCTTGATCTGCGCCGCAGTCGCGTTGTAGGCCAATGGAGCGGTTTGCTTCCTGACAACGGTCTCTCCAAAGACTTCAAACACAAGACTATAGGTACCGGTGGTAGGTTTCCCCTGGACACTGATAACAGGCACCGACCTTGAGATTTCGTACGGAATTCGAAACGAAGTACCAACCTGGTACTCTACGTTATAAACCGGGATGGTCGCGTCTTTCTGCAGAGTTACGCCGGTGAGATTTTTCTTCGGCCCTGCAATCCCGTTCGAAAGCTTCTGCCAGCTTCCCCCAGTCGTGTAGACACCACTCCCGACCGCACCCCTCAGACGGAACACGTCCGCACTGATGACCGTGATTGCGAAATCGCCATTCGCACCGGCAAGACCTCGGACACCGAAAACACGAACGCTGTCACCATTCTTTAACCCGTGACCGACCGACGCGACTCGGACATCCGAACCATAAACTTCGACCTGATAGTGGGTAGCTCCAGAGACAGGGGCCCACTGCAGCAAAGGTTGAGTCTCAAATGTTGGCCCTTGCGGACGCAGAACATTGACTACCGGTGCAATCTCGAAATCACGAGCGGTTGACCAGTCGGAGACACGGCCTCCATCATCCGTGTTACGGACGAACACCCGATACTTACCGAGCTCCAGTTTGCTCTGCAAGGACGTAAGCTGCATGAGTTGCCCGTCCTGAGTGAACGCCGCAGTTCCGGCTACACCGGTCAACCTGAGAACGCTTGCAGAAACCACCGTGACGGTGAAGGTCCCGTTGGCTGCATTGTTTCCGCCGACACCAGCGATTCGTACTTTCTCTCCCGTCTTCAGGCCATGGTTTGCCACGTTGATATCAATGGCTCTTGATGCAGTCAGGCCGAGAACCAGGCGAGAAGTCACACCCGCCGCAGGCGCATTTCCAACGAGCGGAATCCAGTTACCGCCCGACGTATAGGTGCCGGAACTGACGGCATTGTCCAGTCGGAAGACATTTTCTGAAATCACGGTGACTGTGAAATCGCCGTTCGCACCAGTGTTCCCCAGAACTCCGGAGACTCGGACCTTGTTGCCTGTCACCAGTCCATGCTTATTGGCTGTGATATCAATGAAAGTTCGATTCACAGCACCGGTCACGGCCTGCGGTTTCGCACCTACGACGTCGACAGCACCGTTAGTATAAAGTGATCGCACTTCCTGAAGAATAGGTTTCCCTGCTCCGTCAACAATCGCGTTTCCTCGCGCGTCGAGCAACGGAACCTGATTCTGAACGGTGTAGCGAGTACTGGTCTGCTCTGTTTGATTGCTGAGAAACACGTCAAAGGATGTCGCGCCATCGGGACTGGTCCACGTGACGGCCCAGTCGTTTGTTTCAATTCTGTTCGGCGCTGCGGGATTGGCCAAGTTGACCGGACCCGTGGTGACTGGGCGTGACTGGAGCAGTACGTCTTTCGGAACTCCCCAGTCGGTCTTCATACCATTAACGGTAGCCCGCACCCACATACGGTTAGCGCCCAGGCGCAGTGCATCACCGCCGCCCAGAGTTGTCGTTGTTCCCGGTATGCCTTCTTTGAAGACAATTCGCTCGCGAGTTTCGGAATCGGAGATCCACAGGTCGTAGCTGGTGGCACCAGGCGTTGGCTGCCATGTGATTACAGGCTGCGCTGTCGCAATGGAGCCAGCCGGAGACAGAATGACAGGTCCGGCTCCCGCAAGCAGAGCACGAGTCTCCAGAGTTTCGATCATTGCCGGACCATGGTCAACCGAGGCGTAACGGCGGGAACGTCGACTTCCAGAGATTGCTTCAAAGTTCATATCTGCTCTGCCATAACTACAGTCAGGGAAGAATCTCCGGCTCCTCAGGAGAACCGGACTGTTCGGCGCAGGAACCACGCAGAATCTTGCTGGAGTGCGAGACGACCGCGCGGAGTGCTGATGATGTATCGTCCTGATGAATAACGCTTTTCCGTGGAAGAGTCGTTACGATCCAACGAATGCATGAAACGCTGAGCAAACTTGTCGTTCATCCCGAACAACCGTGAAACAGTTGTCAATCGTTCCGGTCTGCCGAGCTTTACCGACGCGAACAATCTGATTGGATCAGAGCGCAGGAAATCAGGCAGTTCCTGCCGCCATGAGCATCAAGACGCCAGCCGGTTGCAGTTCTAACAGCACAGGAACGGTCAGTTCACTGCCGAACGCCGTGCGACCCACATATTCGCTCGAATCCGTCCGATCAGGACATGTCACGCAGAGTCTTTATTTTCTGAGCCGCTCCCTGAGTTTCGAATCCAGTTGCCAACGGCCTCCTCGATAACACAACGGCGATTCCTCGCGACTTTGCTCCGAAGAATCGTTCGTCTGACTAAGCTGAGTCCTCGAGGTTTGCATGTCGTTTCCTTCCCCGATCAACAGCGCGGCTTCGTCTGCTCGACGATCCGGCAGTCCGGAGATTTATCTCTCGGCCTGTTTAGATACCGGTATTCCACTGCCGGCAAAGCTGCTGGATTTGGCACGTATGGATCTGATTTTTATTACCGACAGACCGCTGCGGTTCGGGACGGCTCTCCAATTATCGATCTATAGCGATTTCATCAGCGCCGTGACTCAGAACCGAGCCGTAGTCCACTGGTGTCGACCGCATCCGCTGGGCTGGCAAATCGGTGCCTTTCTGGGGCAACCGCTGCCAGATCGTCTGACAGAGAATCACTGGAACGACCTCCGCGGGACTTTGCGTTACGAATGTAACTGGAAAGCCTGGGTGCTGTGGGACGAAGGTGGTGAACTTGAAACCGTAAAGATACTCGACTATTCGATTGGCGGTTTGAGAATTGCCGCTTCGAGACACGTGGCGGTCAATCAATGCCTGACCATGTTCGGTTCGTCGGGTGGCCGCGATCGTGCTGTTCTCAACGGTCAGGTCCAATGGTGCCGCGACGTGGAGCAGACTTATCAGGCCGGAGTCATGGTGTTCGGTCAGCGCGGACGCGAATTGCCTAAGATGTTTGGAAACCTTGAAGCCGTTCATGTTGATGGCACAAGACCAGATCATCAACAAGCCGTTGAATCCTCGGAAACCCTGCGCTTTGAACAAGTTCTGGAAGAACGCTTTTTGCCGGATGCAAAAGCAACACGCAAACGAAGCATCCGTTTTGACGAGAACTACGACGCTCCTGAGCAATAGAGCCTTCAAAAAAATACCGACATTTCGAGAAGACTTCGGTGATTCTAGAAGACTCCGGCAATCGTCTGGCCGTGATCCAGAACCGGCAGCGGTCGGCCAAACTGATCAGGCAGCCTGAGATCTGTCGAGATCCCCATCGCCTCGTAGATCGTGGCCGCAACATCGGCTGGCCCCCAGGGCTGAGTAATTGGCCAGGCCGCCTGATCATCAGAGGCCCCAATCACTTCTCCCGCTTTTGTTCCTCCACCAGCGAAGAAGATCGAACCGCACATTCCCCAATGATCACGTCCTCCCAGTGAATTGATCTTCGGTGTTCGGCCAAACTCCGTCAGAAATACCACCAGAGTCCGCTCCAGCATTCCTCGATCTTTCAGATCTCGAATCAGCGCCGCACAGGCTCGGTCAGTGCCTGCCAGATGATAACCACGGCGACACATCTCGGAGATATGCGGAAAGTTCTGTCCCGGCGCGTTATGGTTGTCCCACAGATTGCCGTAGTCAGGATCATAGCCATAGTCCACCATGACGAACCGAGCACCGGACTCCACCAGTCGCCGTGCCTGCAAACATCGCTGACCAATCTTAGTCTGACCATAGTCGGCGATGACTTCCGGCTTCTCCAGCGATAAATCGAAAGCCGATCTGACCGACGGTGATGTCAACAGATTCGCCGCACCCTCATACTGTTTGCGCTGCGCAACAGATTGTGCGGTTTCGTCAGCCTGACGCTGAACCAGATCCAGTTGCTGCCGCAGAGAAAGCCGAGATGTCATGCGTCCTGAAGACAAACCCTCCAATGGCTGCAGATCTTTGGGCAGCAGATCCTCGTGAGCTTCCGGGCTGGGGTTCAGTTGTTTCTCGCCAATCGAAAAATCCGGCTGCTCGGGTACGCCGCCAACACAGAACGGAGCGTAGCCATTGCCCAGCCAGCCGGCGACAAACAAGTTATACGGCGGCGGTCCTGGACGAGTAACCCCGGGGATAGCGATATACCCGGGCAGCCCATTACGAGGACCATGAAGATAAGACACCACCGATCCCAGGTTCGGCTCTGAGAACAACTGAGCCATCGTGACTTTGCGGCCCGACAGCGTATAAGCTTGACTCAGCAAGTGATCGTTGCTGTCATGTGAGAAACTGCGGACCAGACAAAGTTCGTGGGCGATCCGCGCGAGCTGCGGCATGGGCTCGCCGAAATGAACGCCTGACAAAGATGTGGAAATCGTCCCGAGCGTTCCTCGGATTTCTTCCGGAGCATGAGGCTTTGGATCGAACGAATCAATGTGAGTAACACCGCCGCCCATCCAGAGAAAAATCACGGAGTCAGCTCGTGACTTTCCGGGCGCAACATCCAGAGAACTTTCTTTCGCCGCTATCCAATCTGTGGGGACGAGCGTCGCACCGACAGTGAGTGCTCCGACTCGCAGAACATCGCGACGAGCCAGCAATGATGCACACGGCAACAAGTTTCGGTCCGGGAGATTTCGTGCCATCAAAACCCTCGCTGCATCGACAAATCCAGGGCGCGGCCGGGCAAAAACAATAAGGCCCGTATTCTTCTGACCATAGAAGTCTACCCTTGTCTCATTCGCACTCGCAACGGTGAACGATGCTGCAAAACTGACATCAACAAAGAATATGCCACCCCACTGCGCGTCGCAGAACACTTCATTCGCTGAAGAACTGAACGACTGGCGACTATTCTGGTGTCTACACCGCAGCTGCATCCCGCTAACGACAACTCAGCGTTTGCGCTCATCCCGATGTGCTACGTTCTCTCATGGCGTCCGCGTTTAGGCGTTAACCCCTGAATTGCCCAACAAAGAGCATCCAGATACGAGCGGCGGCGATTGCCGTATGAGTTTGCCATACAGCGAGAATTGCAAGACTCAGATGCAATCAACGCAAGAGCTGCGATGCAGGAGTTTGCTGCGCATTCGGTGCACAAACCCTTTCCTGCCGATCTGGTTACTTGAAAATCAATATTTATCGTGAGTAAAGCGAAAAGGGGAACCACCATATCGAACTACATATTGCCCCCCGGATCGGGAGGAACATAGAGTCGCCCCACAATCAGCAATGCGCCCATCAGCGATCTCAGCCCGGAATGGACTCCCAATGAAGACAGTGATTCGAAGCCTGACCGCCACCCTTCGATCTTCGCTCCACGTGTCAGGTTCTACGCGACGTCGGCGAATGGCGTCCGCATTTCGATCATCGGCCCTCATTGATGTGTTGGAAGCTCGTTTGCTGTTGGCGGCGGACCTCGGCGATGCACCGGACACCTCGTCCGCAACAGGTGTCGAGAATTATCAAACGCTGACGGCGAATAACGGACCACGGCATACGATCGATCAAACACAGACCACTCTTTTCCTGGGAGCTGGTGTTGATGGCGACAACGGGGCTCAGCAAAGCTCAGGAGCACAGGCGGATGATCTCTTTGCAGCGGGCGGGCGTGATGACGAGGATGGCGTTCTGAATCCTTTGGATCTGCAGGCGGCGGCTGGCACAAATGCTGTTGTTACGATTCAGGCCACGAATACAACCGACCGCGCGGCCACGCTGTACGGATGGATTGACCTGAATCGCAACGGCCTCTTTGAGAATGCGACAGAACGAACTCAGGTCGCCGTCCCGGCTGGTACTGACGATCAGCGATTCACACTGACATTTCCGCTCGCAACTGCGGGTTCGATCGGAAAAACTTACGCTCGATTCCGAATAAGCACAGATGTGGCGTCTGCGAATTCGCTGGGACTGGCTTCTGACGGCGAAGTCGAAGACTATCGCTTCACCATTAATAACAGAGTCGCGTTTCCTCTGTCGACCGTCAGCACGTTGACACTCGGCGGGGAAATCAGCCAGCCGGCCAGTAACTGGCCGCTGACATTCCTTGGCTTTGATGTCGCACCAATTGGGGATCTCGACCAGAACGGAACTCAGGATTATGTTGTGACCGATCCAATGGACGGAGGAGTCATGCAGCAGAGCGGTCCGAAAGGCGCCGCTTATGTGGTCTTTCAGAACGCCAATGGCACGGTACTGAAGTCCGTCAGGATTGCGAGCAATCATAACGGTGGGCCCGCATTGAACTCTGATGATGTTTTCGGAGCCAGCGTGACCAGCCTAGGTGATATCGATGGAGACGGAATTACGGATATTGCGATCGGGGCTCCGGGTGACGGCACCGGTGGAACCGAACGCGGTGCGGTTTACATCGTGCGACTCAAGTCGGATGGGACGGCGAAGAGCACCACAAAGATCGCCAACTCGCTGAATGGTGGTCCGACACTTCAAAATGGCGACGGCTTTGGAATGTCGATCGCCTCTCCGGGCGACATGGACGGAGACGGAGTTGTCGATCTTGTCGTGGCTGCCTCAGACGCCGACGTCGGCGGAGAAGATCGGGGCGTGGTGTACACCATGTTTCTGAAAGCCGATGGCACCGTCAGGAACTTCGCGAAGATCGAGAATACGACTGCGTGGAACTCCACGATCGAAGAAGAAGAGAACTTCGGGTCGCGCATCACATCGATCGGAGATGTTAACGGTGACGGTGTCGGAGATCTCGCAGCCCTCAGCGCGTCTTACGTGAACTTCGATGGCGTCGTGGAATCTATTCCGAAGCAGGTCGACATTCTGCTGATGAATGCAGATGGTACGATGAAGCAGTTTGTGAGCATCGGCGATGGACTCAATGGTGGCCCGAATCTTGTTGACAACGACGCGATCTGGGATCTCACCTCAGTTGGCGACGTTGACGCGGATGGCATTGAGGATCTTGCTGTCATCATTGGCGATGCCACAGGCGAAGGCTCATCACATCTGCAAGTGATCACCCTAACGCCCCAAGGACGTGCGAAATCAGTCCAACAACTAAGCATTTCTATTTCCGCCTATCTGAGTTCGCTCACGAATCTCGGCGATACTAATAATGATGGTAAAATGGAGCTAGCGTGGGGAATGCCGCTGAACGGCGGCTTCAATGCTCCGCGCGGCATTCTCGAGATCCTGACATTGGAGAACGCAACGATCCGGTCGGCAAGGCCGGCTGTTCCGAGTTTCGACAGAACGATCACTCGAACACGAAATCCGCGTCCACAAATCTCATGGAGTGACGTCGCCACGGAAAGTAACTACGAAGTCTGGATCCGAAATGAAGATACGGGAGTCGTTCTCGTATCGTCAGCCATCGTGGCTGTAAACTCATACACACCGTCGATGGATCTGGTGCCCGGGAAATACAGCATCGCCGTCCGTGCTCGGAACGAGGCGGGGGTATCAGCCTGGTCGGCTCGCTATGAACTGACTGTTGTTCGCGTTGCAGTGATCAACCCTATTGCCACCAGCATGAATCAGAAGCCAGAGATCACCTGGAATCAACTGAATGCGACTTCGCAATATGGCGTCTGGATCAGTAAAGCGGCAACTCCTGATACGGAATTTATCCGAAGCAGCACAGACGCCGGAGTGACTCGCTTTGTCCCATTGATATCTCTTTCCAGCGGCAGCTATCGAGTTCAGGTCCGGGAAGTCTCTGCTAATAACGCAACAGGGCTTTGGTCCGAGACGGGGCAGTTCACCATTGCCGCCAAAGCGGCTATCACAGGAGTTTCCGGGCAGATCTCCAATCGACCACTGATTCAATGGCAGGCACTGGCCGGTGCGGCGAAATATGAAGTGTGGATTGCCAGTCTGGATCAGCCATCACGTCCGCAGATTCGTGTTACGACAACGACAGCCGTGACTTCATATCGCCCCGATGCCCTCCCGGCCGGACGCTATCAGGCCTGGGTTCGAGGCGTCGCTGCAAATGAGGCTGTTGGAGAATGGTCGGTGAGCTATGCGTTTCGCAGTCAGTTGAGTCCGGTCATGGCAACGGAACCGTCTCTGCATGCGTTGAGATCTCGCGCTACTGTCACATGGAGTTTTCAGGAGGAGGCTCAGACCTATCAGGTTTGGATTGATGATCCAGCTCC
>CAIXQV010000088.1 GCA_903921605.1 uncultured Planctomycetaceae bacterium
CCGGACACACCCAGTGAACCAAATCGCTGATCGTCGAAATAGTTTGGCAGGCCAGTGCTTTGAACCTGAGCAATCGCGGCTTCTGCACGCTGGATCTCGTCCGCTGTCATATCACGCAGCACAAGCTGAAACCGATTGCCATCCTGGTCGGCCGGCGTAAACGGTGCTCGCACTTGACCGAGATATTCCAGCTCAAACGAGTTTTGTCGCAGCGATTTGCGAGGACCATTATGAATGGTCAGGTGTTGTACCGTGACCGCATGACGATCTTTGAGTCCACCGTAACTGATGCGTTTGCGTTGCATCTTCCATTTTTCGACGATGGCGTTCACCGCTTCGGGAGTACCGATCGATGTCTTCGTCAGTCGATAGAAAGCAAACGGCCCACCGTCCGGACTAATCTGCGTGAGTTCCTCAACCTGAAAGTCCTCAGGCAGCCGACGAAGTTTCATGTGTTTGACTTCGTAGTGCCAACGGCGTGAGACTTCTTCGGAAGAAAACCAAATCCAAGGCAGGTGGCCATCGAGATCCAGAAGATCCAGAACTCCGGGCGCGTGTAACTGTGGAAGTCGATGATGTGCGGGTTGGTTTCCGAATTCAATCCCCAGTCAGCCAGGAGCTTCAGTCCAATCACGATCACAAGCAGATAGGCCGAAGTTTCAAAGCGAGGGAATCTCTCCAGCAGCTTGATGAACATTACGGCCGCGACACGCATCAGCATCAGACCAATGAAACCGCCCGCTACGACAACCCAAAGCTTGGGATTGGTCGAATCGGCTGGCATATCTTTAGGAACGGCAGGAATGAATGCCATCGCCGCCAGAATGGAGTCCACAGCAAAGGCGATGTCTGTCAGTTCGATGACGGCGACCGCCATCCAGAAACTCTTGCCTGCTCGGAGGTCCTCTTCCGGTATCGGGACAGGAACACGTTCTTGAATTTCAACCATCTCCTGAGCATCCGTCAGGGCCGCGCCGGTGACCGAGTCACGCAGTTCGGGGTCCCCCTGAGCATCAATACTAACCGTCTGCTCAGCCTCTTCCTTTGACTCAAAAAACAGGTGCTTGACCGCGATGTAGACGAGATAGCCGCCTCCCAGGAGCTTCACAATTCGCCACTTCAGCAAATAACTGACGGACGCAATCGAGATGACTCGAAAGACAAACGCACCGATCAAACCGTATGTCAAAGCACGTTTCTGCAGGTGCTTGGGAACTCGCTTGGCCAGCAGACCCAGCACCAACGCGTTATCGATCGAAAGAACGCCTTCCAGCAGGACGAGCATTCCAATGACGATCAGGTCCGGAGTACCAAAAGTCTGTCCCCAAAACCCAAGTGACACGTCAGCAAACAGAATTGGCAGGGACATTCAGACAGGTATCCGCAAAGAGCAGGAGAGAAGTCAGTCGCAGCACAGAGAAAAAACTTGCTGGAGAGCGATGTTAGTCTTCGGGCGGCATAAATTGAGGCCGGGTGTTCGCCGGACATTTCGTTCCGATCGACACCACGATCGTGACCAACAACAGAATAATCACGATTCCCGTCAAATACCAATTCGGCGATTGTTGAAATACGGGCTTTCTCGCGAACCCATTCAACGTTTTGCCAGCTTTCGAAGATCGTCACAAATCGACGCCCTCAGGAAGTTTGACCAAAACTGAGACAACAGGGCCTGTTCTGCGCATTCCAGGGCTTCGTTTGGGACATTGGGTGCGGCGTTCTTGAACGGCGGGGAATTGCTGTTACCCTGCTCCAAATTTTGCGCGCTTTTTGCGCTACAGGCGGATCGCCATCCGCATCGCTGTATTTCGCCACTGGAAGGACCACTGAAAAGTGCCACGTCGAAACGACATCAAGAAGATTCTGATCATTGGTTCCGGACCGATCGTGATTGGCCAGGCTTGCGAGTTCGATTATTCGGGAACTCAGGCCTGCAAAGCTCTTCGCGAGGACGGTTATGAAGTCGTTCTGGTGAATTCCAATCCGGCCACAATCATGACGGATCCGGATACCGCCGACCGCACCTATATCGAACCGATCACGTGGCAGTATGTTGAAGAGATCATTCGCAAGGAACGCCCTGACGCTCTTCTCCCCACGCTGGGTGGACAGACGGGTTTGAATACCGCGATGGATCTGGTTCGCAACGGCGTGCTGGAAAAATACGGCGTCGAAATGATCGGCGCGAAAGAAGAGGTCATCAAGCGGGCCGAAGAACGAGATACCTTTAAGCAGATCATGCTGAGTATCGGCCTTGATGTTCCTCGCAGCCATACCGTGCATACGATGGAAGAAGCTCGGGAAGCCGTCAAAGATATCGGCCTTCCGATCATTATCCGCGCCAGCTTTACACTGGGCGGCACCGGCGGTGGGATCGCTTACAATATTGAAGAGTTCGAAGATAAGGTGCGCCGCGGCCTGGCGTTGTCGCCAATCACCGAAGTGCTGCTGGAAGAATCCATTCTCGGCTGGAAAGAGTACGAGATGGAAGTGATGCGTGACAACGCCGACAACGTCGTCATCATCTGTGCGATCGAAAACTTTGATCCGATGGGCGTGCACACTGGCGACTCCATAACCGTTGCTCCTGCTCAGACTCTGACGGACAAAGAGTACCAGCGGATGCGAGATGCCACGATTGCGGTCATGCGTGCGATCGGGGTCGAAACCGGCGGCTCCAATGTTCAGTTTGCAATCAATCCCGACACAGGTCGTATGACCGTGATCGAAATGAATCCTCGCGTCAGTCGCTCTTCAGCGCTGGCGTCGAAGGCAACTGGATTTCCAATCGCGAAGATCGCGGCCAAACTGGCTGTGGGATATCGGCTGGATGAAATTCCTAACGATATTACCCGCGAGACACTGGCCTGCTTTGAGCCGACAATTGACTACGTCGTTACGAAGATTCCTCGCTGGACATTCGAGAAATTTCCGGAAGCCGATCCAACCCTGACTGTCCAGATGAAGTCCGTGGGCGAAACGATGGCGATCGGCCGGACCTTCCGCGAATCTCTGCAGAAGGCGCTGCGAGGTCTGGAGATTGGTCACTTCGGTTTGGGCGGTGGCAAGAAGGATTTGTGGGGAACCATCAATCAGCCGACGAAGGACGAGATCCAAAGCAAGTTGGCGATTCCGAACGAGCAACGCATCTTCTATCTGCGTTATGCCCTGAAGTTTGGGATGTCGGTTGAACAGATTCACAGTATCTGCGACATCGACCCCTGGTTCCTGCGAAATCTGGAGCAACTTGTTACGCTCGAGAATGAGATTCGCGGCATCAGTCGACTCGAAGAAGCGTCCGTCGACCTCATGCGTCGCGCCAAAGAAAACGGTTTCTCAGACGCTCAGCTGGCGTACTGGTGGGACTGTTCACAGATGGAAGTGCGTGTGCGTCGCAAGGGCATGGGCATCGTAGCGACGTTCAAGCAGGTTGATACCTGTGCGGCGGAGTTCGAAGCGCATACGCCTTATTACTATTCGACTTATGAGCAGGAAGACGAAACTCCGCCGAAGACTCCCGGCAAGAAACGCATCATGATTCTGGGCGGTGGTCCCAATCGTATCGGCCAGGGAATTGAGTTCGACTATTGTTGCTGTCAGGCTTCATTTGCTCTGGAAGATCTGGGCATCGAAAGCATCATGGTCAACTCGAACCCGGAAACGGTTTCGACGGACTATGACACATCGGACTATCTGTTCTTTGAACCGCTCACGATTGAAGACGTTCTTAACATCTGCGATCGCATGCAGCCGGATGGCGTGATTGTTCAGTTCGGCGGACAGACGCCTCTGAATCTGGCGCGTGGTCTGGAAGCAGCGGGTGTAAATATTATTGGAACGAGTCCCGACAGCATCGACGCGGCGGAAGATCGCGGGCGCTTTCAGGTCATTCTGGACAAACTCGGCCTGCATCAGCCACCTAACGGCATCGCCACCAACATCGAAGGAGCCCGCGCCGCTGCGACTCGAATCGGCTATCCGATTCTGGTTCGCCCCAGCTATGTTCTTGGTGGCCGTGCGATGGTGATCTGTTACGACCAGCAGACGCTGGAGTCGTACATGACCGAGGCTGTTGATGTTTCGTCGGACAAGCCGGTTCTGATCGACAAGTTTCTGGAAGACGCAATCGAAGTTGACGTTGATGCGATTTCGGACGGCGAGATCACAGTCATCGGCGGAATCATGGAACACATCGAAGAAGCCGGAGTTCACTCGGGTGACTCCGCCTGTGCGCTTCCTCCGTATTCGCTGCCGAAAGAAGTTGTTGATGAAATTCGCGTGGCCACGGTCGCTCTGGCCGGTGCGTTGCAGGTTCGAGGACTGATGAATATTCAGTTCGCCGTAAAGATGGATGGCGATAACAGCAGTGCAAAGGTTTACGTGCTGGAAGTGAATCCTCGTGCCAGCCGAACGTCACCGTTCGTGTCGAAGGCGATCGGTCACTCGCTGGCGAAGATTGCTGCCAAGGTGATGGTTGGGGTTTCTTTGAAGGAGCAAGGCTTCACCAAAGAGATCGTGCCGAAGTACACGTCGGTCAAAGAAAGCGTGTTCCCGTTCAATCGCTTCACGGGCGTGGACATTGTCCTCGGCCCGGAAATGCGATCAACTGGTGAAGTGATGGGCATCGATGCCGACTTCGCTCTGGCCTTTGCCAAGGCACAGCTCGCAGCGGGTTCTCGCTTGCCGATGAAGGGGAAAGTCTTCATCAGCATGGCTGCCAGCCATAAGTTGCGGATGATCGAGCCAGCTCGACGGTTAAAAAAACTGGGTTTCCAGATCGTCTGCACCAGTGGAACAGCTCGAGTATTCCAGGAGGCGGGCATTGACGTGGAAGTCGTCCGCAAAGTTCAGGAAGGGCGACCAAATCTGCTGGACCTGATGGCCAATGGAGAGATCCATTTGATCTTCAATACTCCAAGCGGCAAAGGTGCTCGCACGGACGAAGGCAAGATTCGAGCGGCCTCGGTGACCTACGGAGTTCCCTGCGTCACGACGATGCCTGGCTGTTCTGCTGTCGTGGATGCTCTGGAAGCTCTCCGCGACCAGCCGAATCCAAGCGTCAAAGCCATTCAGGACTGGGTCAAGGAAAGCTGACGCAGCGGCTGGTTCCGTGCATAATCCCGTTTGGAAAGCTGCAGCCTGCTGCAGCTTTCCGATCCACTGCCTGCTGTGGACAACCTTTCTGAACTGAACGAGCTCCAAGCCCGTTGTTTGGCAGCAGGCTGCCTGCACCAAAGCGGCAGCAGGCTGCCGCAGTCAAAAAAAGGGCTACCTTCGTACCCTGCGACTCGCCAGAACTTCCGCGATCTGGTGTGCCACGGCTTCGGCCACTTTGGGAACCACCGCGTTGCCGAATTGGCGGTAGGCCTGCGTGTCTGAGACGACTTGTTTTCTGATAAGTTCTTCCGGGAAACCCATCAGTCGTCCGGCTTCCAGTGGCATCAATCTTCGAGGAATTTTGCCTTCGCCGCGCGGGATCAGGATCTCGGAGCCGTCTTTGTAATAGCGAGCACTCAGGGTTCGAGTAATCCCCTTGCGATCAGCCACGCTGCAGCCAAAGCCGTTACCTTTTTGCTGATGCTTGATCGCATACTGCTGCAGGTAGTTCCAGAGATGTTCAGTCAGGATATATTTCTCCGGAACCTTTGATTCCTTCTCCAGCACATCCGACAGCTTTGGGCGTTTCCCTTCTGGTGGTTCGGGAAATCGAAAGGGAATATTGTCGCCGAACACATCGCGTCGAAAGCCTACGATGAAAATTCGCTCCCGATGCTGAGGCACGTAGCTGGCCGCATCGATAGTCTTGTCGAAAACCTGATAGCCCAGTTCGTTCAGACGATCGGAGATCGTTTTCCAGGTGTCGCCTTTGTTGTGGGAACGCAGATTCTTGACGTTCTCAAGCAGCAGAGCCGACGGACGCTTGGCTTCAATGATATTGGCCAAATGAAAAAATAGAGTGCCCTGAGCTTTGTCGTGAAACCCGTGGGCTCGACCGAGACTGTTCTTCTTGGAGACACCTGCGATCGAAAATGGCTGACACGGAAACCCGGCGGCCAGCAGATCATGATCCGGAACGCCTTCGCCGGATGTGTAGTGCGTGACGTCTGAAGCAGGCTGCTCACCAAACCAATGCTGATAGGTTTTCTGAGCATACCGGTCGATCTCACATGAGAATACGCATTCTCCACCGGCGGCTTCCAGTCCCAGACGAAGGCCACCGATTCCGGCGAAGAGATCAATAAATGTGAACATC
>CAIXQV010000089.1 GCA_903921605.1 uncultured Planctomycetaceae bacterium
GACGTCGCCGGTCATCTTGCGAGCCCACGCTTTGTCCCGAAGATTCTGCAATCGGGCCATTCCGATCATGCGGCTGGCGTGAGCTTCCACTTCGATGTGAGGATTCACGGCATCAAGAGCTGCCTGCGCTTTCCTTTTTTTCTCCAAATCCTCTTGTTCAATCTCATCGTCCGTTGGACCAAAATCTTTGATCACTACGGGCTTGTCGAGACCACTGGGATCCGGTGGCTTGTTCAACAGCGGTATCAACGCCAATGTGAGCAGCAACAGGATACCGCCCACGATGCCGTAGACGATCATCGGATTTCGTTTTTTAGGCTTCGCTGCATCGGCAGCGCGACGAGCCGCTTCGGCCTCGTCGGACATTCGAACCGGCTTCCGATCCGTTCCCTGCTCACCAGGATCGTGAGCCGTAAAGATCGGCACCATGCACTTTTCATTCGCGCACTTCACGGATTTGCCGACCGCATTTTTCGGCACGAACCCGACCTGTTCACACATCGGGCAGACGACTTTCAACAGCCGTCCTTTTTCTGGTTTAGCCGTGGCCTGTATCGCCTGAGAAGCCGCACTACTCATCCCAACGCCAAACGGATCATCTTCATCCACGACCGGCCTGCTGCCGCGCGGACCACCGGCCGGACGAGCAGCCGGCTTGGGAGCTTCCGGTGCAGGCGTTGCCGACTCTGCCACGGGAGCAGCGGGCGTTGCAGGCTTTTCGGGAATCTTCCGAGCACCCGGGCGGTTGACCACAGGGCCTGCTTTAGGGCGAGGAGTATTCTTGGCTCCTCGCGAACCATCCATTGCGGCCCCACAAAACGGGCAATCCACCGGGTTGTCTTCAAGGACAGACTGGCCGCAGGATGGACACGTTGGCAACGACATAGCGAGAACTCAGTGTTCGAGTATTAGAGGCTGACTTCTTCCAGCAGAATGCTGGCTTCCAATCCGGAAACCAACGTACCGCCGCCTCGGAAGTCTAGTACACCAGAGACCTTCGAGCGAGTGGAACTCAGGCGAGTCTCCGTGAGTTAATGACGCCCAAGTTAAGAAATCTTCTCCCGGAATGTTCACAGGATTGGACTGAATCCTCTCCTGACCTGCAAACCACGGCAAAACATCGCCAGGATGGAGTTCTGACGGACATGTTTTCAGAGGTCTCAGAACTGTTAAACGGCGGCAATCGAACTCGTCCGGCTCTTTTTCTCCGGATGTTAGCTCGGCCGAACGGCAGAAACGCATTTTGCGGCTCTGCGCGAAATGAAGTACACAAGCCTGTACGGAAACGTTGATCGCTGCGATTCACCGCGAAGTGGTTTAAGACGGTAGCCGGTGGTCAGCGCAGCGCCACCACCGGTTCGCGTCGAATCCTGCGATTGCACCCTGAAATGGGTGCCAGAATCGTGGTTTCTGTCATCCCTTCAGGATGAGCTTGGTTCGCGTTCGGTCACCGGTGGTGCGCCTGTCGGCGACCACCGGCTAATCTCTGCCATCCTTTCAGGATTAATCGCAGGGATTTCCACCGCCCACGTTCGCGCACATAATTTTGCGTCGAACGCATTTTGCCCGCCCCAATTGCACCGATCCTGCGGCGCTCGCGGGGTGCTCGTTTCGCCGCGTGTTGAGCGATTTCGTTTAACGGGAAGCCGAAGGCGGAGGCGAAATCGATGAACGACGCCTGCGGCTTGCAGTTAAACAATTCAGTCAGCAGTCAAGCCGACTGAAGTCGGCACTACGACGCGGATCAGCGTTCGGCTAGCGCCGCGGGCTCAAAGACGCGATCAAGGGCTTTGATTGCGGCGGTCCGCGGACGCAGGCTGAGGCTGTTGACGGGCCAGTTCACGAGTCGCCATGTCGTCTCGCAGCAGTAGATTCATCAACGTGTCGCCGTACAGATCCCAAAGCTCGCCGCGTGGCGTCGAATCCGGAATCCCAATCGTCAGCATGTCTGAACTTCCGGACGTTGAAACGTAACGCTCCAACGACCCTTCAGACGTCTTTTGCCCCGGCAGGCTGATCAGCTTGAAGTTGAGCCACTCGGCAACTTCCTTGCCGACGGACTCACAACTCTGACTCGCAGCGACAATTCCGGATTTGCCCGGCACGGTACGCACATGGACAACTCGTTGCGGCTGAACTTTCTGAAGCTGCTTCAAAAAGAAGTCTACTTCCGCCACAGGGCTCGCGTTAGATTTGTCGCCGGCCTTCGGAAACATGGCATTGATGTACTCACCCTTCTGATTCAGAAAGCGCTGAGTCGCCTCACCGTCCGGATTCAGAGTACGAATGATCGTGCAATCGTAACCACCGAGGATCACATTGTCATCGTGCAGTCGTCGAGCCAGTCGATCGATCAACTCAAGAGCCA
>CAIXQV010000090.1 GCA_903921605.1 uncultured Planctomycetaceae bacterium
AACAAGGCCCACCATAAAAACGAAACGAGCGAGCGACGGAATCGTCGCTCGCATCGCAAGTTGAGAGATAAAAATCGCTAGAAAACTGGCAGTAAACGCAGCCAGTAGTGCGATCACATACTGCAACGGATCTGGCATCCGCTTACCTAACCGATTGAGCTACAGAAATAATTAAAAAAACGCTTGAAAAACCACTGTATCCTGCAACACTCGCATCAGATGTTACGCGCTCGATCACTCATATTACGCGCATGGCATCCAAATCGGGGGATGTTGATGAATCAAGAACACAGAGAAAAACCGTATCCAGAGTTCCCGCTCAACTGGCACAAAACTGGATACTGGTACAAGCGGATAGACGGCAAAGTCTACTACTTCGGAAAACGCTGGGGAAGCCCCCATGATGCGCTCGAGGACTACGTCAAGCACCGCGATGGAGCGAAACCGCAGAAGATAGAATCGGAATCCGCCCTCACCATCGACTACCTCGTGAACGCCTTCCTGGCGTCCAAGGACCGGCAGATGAAGGCTGGAGAATTGTCCCAGAGAAGCTGGAACGACTACTTCAGAATCTGCACGATGATCGCCAATGCTTTGGGGAAACCTCGTTTCGTCGAGGATATGGGTTCCCATGACTTCGGACTACTCAAGGCCCAGCTGATTGAAGGTGTGGGAGTTCAGACGGCCGCCAATCGGATCCGGCTGGCACGCATCGTGTTCCGATTCGCTGAACAGGAGGATCTGATTGAAGGTCGCATCCGCTTTGGCTCCCAGTTCAAAGAGACATCAAAAACGGTCCTCCGCAGGGACAAGCAAAGTCGAGTTGCTACCCATGGCACTCGGGAGTTCTCTCCGGAACAGATCAGGACGCTACTGGCGGCGGCCAACAATCAGATGAAGGCCATGATCTATCTCGGGATCAATTGCGCCTACGGCAACACGGACTGCAGTTCAATGCTGTGGACTCACGTTCAAGGTGAGTTGGCTGTCTATCCTCGGCAGAAGACTTCGGTTGACAGGTTGGCGTACCTGTGGCCAGAGACCAGAACTGCACTCGAAGCGATCAGGTCCGATAGCCCCCGTGTTTTTAATCGACGGACTGGAGGCGCGTGGGTCAAGGTCTCTGCCAAATGTGTTGATGACGGCGTGGCAAAGGAGTTCCTGAAGCTGACGACTGCGGTCAAACTGCACAGACCGGGCCTGTCGTTCTATTCCCTGCGGCACACCTTTCGGACCGTGGCGGACAACTGCCTCGATCCGGTAGCCTGCGCCATCGTCATGGGGCACACCGACAGCAGCATGGCTGCGAACTACAGGAGTAGTGTTTCGGAACAGCGTGTGAGGACTGTCTGCGAGTATGTTCGACAGTGGGTGGCATTGGACAGTCCTCAACCAAGCGAACTCATGACTCCTGACGATGGAGTTTCGCACGTTTCTGGACCTGATGATCCATGTGCCGTGCCAGATCATTCGACATGCTCGTAAGACCGTCTATCGCCTGTTGAACTGGACTGATCTGACGCCCGCGTTCTTTCGCTTGTGCGACAGTCTGCAGATTTAGCCCGGTGACGTCGAGCTGGAAACCGCTCGATACAAGAGCC
>CAIXQV010000091.1 GCA_903921605.1 uncultured Planctomycetaceae bacterium
TAAAGCCGGAATCTGCGAAACGGATCTGCAGCTCTGTCAGGGGTATATGGGATTCCGTGGGATTCTGGGGCATGAGTTTGTCGGGATTGCTCGCAGTGGCAAGTTCGCCGGGCAACGCGTGGTCGGTGAGATTAATTGTTCATGTGGCGTCTGTCCTCTGTGTCAACGACGCCTGGGCAACCATTGTCCCAATCGAACCGTCGTCGGAATCGTGGCTCACGACGGAGCGTTTGCTGACAGCGTTCTGATTCCGGAAGTCAACCTGCATCGTGTGCCTGATCAAATCTCCGACGAAACGGCCGTCTTTGTGGAACCGGTCGCGGCGGCTTGTCGAATTCCTGAGCAGTTGCCTCTCAGCGGCAATGAGCGAGTGACAGTTCTGGGCGATGGTCGGCTGGGGAATCTGTGCGCTCAGGTTTTGAAACATCATGGTTGCCAGGTTCGAGTTGTCGGGAAGCATGATTTCAAATTGAAGATTCTGGTCGGCCTTGGCATCGAAGCTCTGAAACTGGGACAACTCACTCTGGATCGCACCAGTGATATCGTCGTTGACTGCACGGGTTCGCCGACAGGCCTGGAGACTGCTCTGCGCCTTATTCGACCGTGTGGCACGATTGTGCTGAAGACAACCGTCGCGGCGGACCAGAAGATTCATATGGCCCCGTTTGTGATCGACGAGATCACTCTGCTGGGTTCTCGCTGTGGTCCCTTCGACAAGGCTTTGGATTTACTGAGTCAGGGCGCGGTGGAAGTGGGGCCATTGCTCTCGGCCAGATATCCGCTGGAAGATGCAGAAAAGGCGTTTGCTCATGCGATTCGGAAAGATTCACTGAAGGTTCTGTTTGAGGTTCGATAGAAAATCGCTGTTCATGATGGAAATGTGAATGCCGGCCAATAATCGTTTTGCTCATCAGAATTATCCCACGCGTCCGGTGCTCTCGCCGCGACTGATGACGCTGCGCAGCGTGGAGCCAGTCGCGGGGACGGCGGCTGAATTGCATACGCGTGTCCGGATTGGTCGAGTCATCGTGGTGCATGGAACGTTCGTGGGGAATGATCCGTTTGCCGTCGCGGAAACGTTGAAGTCGCTTGGCAGTGGTGTGCCGCTGATTGGTGAGCAGTTGGAAAAGATGGCCGAGATGATTCAGGAGAATACTCAGCCTGCCACGAACTCCGTCATTCAGGATATGGGGACATATACCGAGGTCTTTCGCGACCAGTTTCAGTCGCTCGTCGGAGATGACCCGGTCGTTGAACTATTGAATCCGACATGGTCCAGCCAGAACCATCATTTTGCTCGCGCGGATCTGGCGGTGCGACTGATTCATCAGATGCTGGTTCGACCGCCCATGCCTGGGCAGCGAATACTGCTCTGGGGACATTCTCATGCGGGTAACGCGTTTGCGATGCTGACTAATCTGTTGGCCAATGACCGCAACTCGGTCGACCAATTCTTTGCCGCTGCTGGAGAACAGAAGGAGCCGCACTGGAAAGCCGTGCAGAATGCGCTGCGAAGTGTCGGAGGGCCGCATCCTCTATCGCAAAGCGTTGTGATTGTGGCCTTTGGAACTCCCGTCAGATATGGCTGGGACGTCCATGGCTGTGCTCAACTGATTCATGTTCTGCATCATCGGCCGCATGATTCCGCGACGCCATTTTTGACGAAGCCACTCTTTCCGCCGCAGACTCCCCCCGATGTCATGAGTGCAACATGGGGCGATTGGATTCAGGCTTTTGCGGTGGCTGGCACAGATGTTGTTTCAGCGGCGACGCTGGACGAGAATGACAGGCTCACGAATCTGCTGGAAAGAAATCTGGTGGAGCCGGTACACGAACTGGACACTCGATTCATCCCCACAGCCCGGCTACGGAATACCTGTTACCGCTGGAAACAGGGAACTCGCTGTCATACTGACGGACTGAATCTGCTGCTCAATTATCAACCCAGTGGAGAATCCGTCCTTGGTTTGCCATTGGAGTCGACTGTTTTTGGGCACGGAGTGGCAACCACAGTTAAGTGGCTGCCCGCTCATCTCAGACTCGTTCTGGATTTGCTCCATTGAGTGAACATCGGGAGTGGCGCAGGGTTGCGAAAAGCCAGCGGTGAGGGCCGTGGTTTAGCGAGGTGCACGCCAGAGGGCTTTGCTGTCTGAGATCAGGCGATCTGCAGCGGCTGGTCCCCAGGTTCCGGCCGGATAAAACTCAGGAGCCGATGAGCTTCCTTCCCATGCTTCCAGAATTGGCGTGACAAATCGCCAGGCAGCTTCCAGCTCATCGCTGCGAGTGAACAGCGTCGAGTCACCTCGCATCACATCCAGGAGCAGACGCTCATAAGCTTCCGGCAACTGCGCATCGAAGTGTTCGTCGTACGCGAAGTCCATAGACACGGGCTGAACCTGATAATTCATGCCGGGCCGCTTGGTGGAGAAACGCAGCGAGATCGCTTCCTGCGGTTGAATGCGAAGAATCAACTGATTGGGACGAGTCTCCACAAGATCACACAGATCACCGTCGCATTCGACGGTTGAAAACAAATTCAGCGGCGGATTCTTGAACTGGATGGCGACTTCCGTCAGTTGTTTCGGCAGCCGTTTTCCGGTCCGCAGATAAAACGGAACACCGGCCCAGCGCCAGTTATCGAGAGCCACGCGCATGGCGACATAGGTTTCTCGATTGGATGTAGGGCTGACTCGCTGCTCTTCCCTGTAGGCCAGTGCGGGCTGGCGATCTACCAGCCCGGCGGAGTATTGGCCGCGAATGGCCCAGTTGCCGATCGGACCGCTGGTCCCGGGACGCAGAGCCTGAAGAACCTTCATTTTTTCGTCGCGAATTTCGCGAGCCTGAAACAGCGACGGCGGATCCATCGCAATCAGACACAGGAGCTGCAGTACGTGATTCTGCAGCACGTCGCGCATCGCGCCGGA
>CAIXQV010000092.1 GCA_903921605.1 uncultured Planctomycetaceae bacterium
AGTTCTCGCAGGTCTCCAGCGTAAGCAGACTCAACGGCGTTGAGATCTCTGAGTAGCTCTGAACTCAGGCTGGTCTCCTGAATATCGCCCAACTGCAGACGAAGTTCTCGCGTCACGCTTTCCAGCTGAGTTCGAAAGCCCCGGCGATTTGGCTCTGTCGGACGTTTCCAGAAGAACAAATTCACAACAATCGTCTCCAGCCCTATAGATCGTGCTGCTGTCGCTCCGCACAGCCGGGCCCGTCTTCTGATTTACGGAACTAGAACCCGCGCGAGCGACGATTAACGCAGAACTGTTCTACGAGCAGCCCGGAACCCGACGCAACGGCCAATCTTGAGTGCGATCAATCCTTGCCAATAAGCTTAGAGAGCAACGACCGCTTCTGAGTCCGATGCGAACTTTCCAGAAATGTTGCATAACGACAACAGCAGCCTTCCCGTGAGACTACTGGAACCCATAAAAACCGACCAAACCCAGTCAACCTGAGCCTGAAGCCAAATGTGTTTCATCATCTCGGCCAGCCTCTTCGGTTCGGAAGCAATATTGAATTGGATCCAAAGACTGTAACCAATGAAAATGAAACCCGTACTCAAAGTTGTTGTTTTACTACTCGCCATGAGTTCGAGTCTGTTCAGGGGTTCTCGAAGCCTCGGCGCTGACGAACTAAAGTCTGTCGCGCCCCTTCCTACGCCGCTTGCGAACGCTCATGCTCACAACGACTATCTACACAAACGCCCGCTACTTGATGCTCTTGATCATGGCTTTACCAGCATCGAAGCGGATGTCTTTCCCGTCGATGGTCAACTGCTGGTCGCTCATACATTTCTGGAGTTGTCAAAAGACAAGACTCTGGAAAGCATTTACCTCAAACCTCTGCGAGACATCGCCAAACGAAACAGCGGCAGTATCTACGGCAATGGAAAACCGATCATTCTGCTCGTTGACATCAAAACCAAAGGTGTGGAGGCGTACGCCCTTCTTGATTCTTTGCTGAAATCATACGATGACATTGTGTCCAGCCATCTCGATGGAAAGTTTCTGGAGAAAGCTGTCACGATCATTATCAGCGGTGACCGACCTCGAGCAGAGATCGAAAAGTCCAATCCGCGTTATGCCGCTATTGATGGACGGCTCGGTGATCTCGAATCCGCACCACTGGCAACTCTTGTCCCACTGATCAGCGACAACTGGGGCAATCACTTTAAGTATCGCGGCCAGGGCGAGATGGCAGCAGCCGAACGCGAGAAGCTGGCGGCCATCGTAAAAAAATGTCACGAGCAAGGCCGTCGACTGCGCTTTTGGGCCACGCCTGAGAACTCAACTCTCTGGGCAGAACTACAAAACGCCGGGGTAGATCTGATCGGCACTGACGATCTGAAGGCTCTGCAAAAGCACCTTCAGAAGTGAAACACGATCGCAACTTCCCATGTCGTATGCCTCAGCGTCGTGGAAGCTGCTTTACATCGATCCCCGGCATTACAGGCGTCAACTTGGGGCCTTCAAAATCAAGCAACGCCGAAGATGACCATTCCGATGTCTCGTTGCCCGCGCCGTCGGTTGACGAAGGCTGTTCATCGAAAATCAATTCCGCCAGCAATACGCTGTTATCCGTGAGTTGTGGCTCCGGAAGACTGACGGGTTGACGCAAGCGAGGATCGATATACACCACCGGCGTCACGGTCGGTGGCACAATTGCCGGATTCCCGGTCTCACCTGCCTGAAGCTGAACACGAATCGCGTCAGGGCTCCACGCATCTGGAATTCGTAATCGCAGAATCGCCATCTGTGGTGAGTACACTGATTCGGACGAAGCGAGGTTCAATTCAAGACTGCGAATACCATTGTCATGGATCATTGCGTCGAGCAGGCTGAAGCCGAATCGCTGAGTCACGTTCCGGGCCGTCACGCTCCAATTGGTCGCATCGCCATTTTGGAATTCACAAAGAATGCCGCTTCCTCGATTGGCCAGCAGAACATTCTGGAGTTCAAATCGTCGCGGCGGATGATTGAACGAAAGGCCGTACCCGCCACCAGCGAATACTGAGTTTCGCACCAACACAACGCCTTCGGCATCCGCCAGCTGTAGCCACGCAAGGCCTTCAAAATCATCGGTTTGAGCAGGCGATTGAATAACGCAACCTTCAATCGTCAACGAAGCACTTTGGATCTCGATAAGCTGTCGACGAGTCTTCGACACCGGAAGTGATGCTGAGTCTGCTCCCGAGTCGACCTGTCGACTGACGCTCACGCCACGAAGTTCGACCGAGCGGGCTCGCAACTGCCAGCGAGTATTCTCTGGCACGATGATTTGAGCCACCGGCGATTGTTCGCACAGTATTCGAAGTGCCCCGGGAAACTGACTTGGGGCGGCAAGATATTGCTTTCCCGACTCCAGCCGAATCACGCCCTCTGCATCTACGTTCGGCAGCATCAGAGGGCCGGAGGAGATCATCTCCGCATCGGCTTGCCCGGCAGTCCGCTCAGCCGTAGCGACGCCTGGAACAGAACTCTCCGGCCGCAAACCAAGTCGTAAAGTTTTGGGAAGAACCCCGGATCGTGCTGTCAGCAGAACAAGAACGCCCAGCACCGCAGTTGCAGTGACCGGCCAGCGCCAGGATCCGGATTTGCTCCGACGACGAACAACAGGACGCGATTTCGATCGGAGTGAATGATCAGGCATTGAGCGGGCGATCGCACGGCAGTGGCGCAGGCCGCCACCGGAGTGTGACCGCCACGATTTCAGCACTTCGGATGCACTCGCAGGCCGCAACTCCGGCGAACGACGAGTCATCGACATGATGATGCGAGACATCCACTCCGGACAATCGGGCACCGGGCCGCGGACATCAACAATGTCATGGTCCTTCTGCTTCATGACTCGAGTGATCGGATCGGCAGAGAGAACCACGGGGCGGCTTGTGAGCAAGTGCCACAACAGACATCCCAGCGAATAAAGTTCACTGCGAGTGTCAGCCAAACGTCCGGTTCCGACTTGTTCCGGAGCAACACCGTCGCAATCACGCAGTGTGAGCCGATCTGACAGAGCAAACTGAGGCTGCAGGAATCGGCGCACGAATGGATCGACCAGATGAACTCGTCCCGCAGGATCCAGTCGCACATTTCGAGCCACGATGTCTCCGTGCAGCAGTCGCACGGACTCCAGCCACGACAGCATCGTCAGAAGTTCGCGACCAATCTCGCCGACAACCGGCCACGGTAGTCGACCACCACGAATCAACAGTTCTTCCATGGACCAGCCGCGAAGATACGGGGACACCAGAAACGATGCCGCGGCGGATTCCAGACCGGCAGCATTTTGGGAGTCGTCAGAACTTTGAGCAATGAGTTCGATCGGCAATGCCAGGCCCGCAGGAGCCGAACTTCGGCAGCGCTCGATTGAAGTCAGCAGATCGGCGGTGCGAGCCTCAGAACTTTGCCCTGTCCGCGAATCATGAGGCATCAATGATCGCAGAATCACGCTTGATTGATGACGTGAGTCGCTGGCCAGGAAGGTCGCTCGCCCAAGCGGTTCTTTGCAGAAATAACGGCCGACGACGATCTTCTCGAGGTCATCACCCAGAATCCGGTCTGCCTGCCACGGGGTCAGAAGTTTGCGTTCAACCAGGGCATCCAGCCATACCGAATCAAAGTCGGGCAGGTCATGACTGAGTCGCCGAACCAAAGGCTCACACGAATCCAGTTCGGCTCGATGACAGAGGCCACTGGATGTGAGCAGGTTCAGGAGTTTTTCTGAAGGAGATCGCATCCGTGCGTATCGACACTCAGGAAAGAAAAATCACTACGTCAAAAGCCAGTCGATCAATCGCCAGTCCATCCATCGTCGATCTGGATCTACGCCACTACGTCCGATGAAGCCCAGGTGACCACCATGCTTTGTCAGGCACAGACTGACATTGGTGGGCAGCTTCAGATCGAGGAATGGCTTTGAGCAAACCACGGGGTCATCTTCGGCCGCCAGAATCGTTGTGTGAACTCGAATCTGGTCAATCACTCGCGCCGATGACGCCTGATTGTAATAATCGTCAGCCGATTCAAAACCCGACGCTGGCGCCGTGTAGAGTTCGTCAAAATCATACAGTCGACGTGGAAGTTGTCGCACCATTGCCAAAGGAAGATGATCCTTCCAGAGCGGACTGTTTGCGATCTGACTGATCAGTAGTCTCGTAAAGTACCAGTCATAACGCTGGCCCATGGAGGATGAATTCAAACGAGCCGCACAGCGATGCAGGTCGATCGGAGGACAAACCGCGACAGCTCGAAACAGGCAGAGAGGTAACTCATCAGGATTCTCTCCCAGATATCTCAGCAACAGGTTGCCACTCAGTGAAAACCCGGCGATAGAAACCGGAGACCCTGGACAGAGTCGCTCAAGCATCTGCACTGCTGAAGCGACATCTTCCGTTCGCCCCGCATGGTAAGGATTCTTTGCCAACAGCGCTCCCGCGCCGCAGCCTCGATGATCCAATCGAAAGACACGAATCCCCTGAGACATCAGGCGGCTTGTAAGACGCACCATGTAGCCGCTCTGATGTGAGCCGCAAAGTCCGTGCATCAGCAGCACTGTATGGTCACCTCGCTGCCAGCCAGCGGGACAGTTGTCATGCATAACAACAAGGTCACCATCATTCAGTCGCAATCGTCGCTCGGTCGTTCCGTACAACTTCACTCGTGACGGAAACAAAGTTCCCCAAAGCGTTTGGCGATGTGCTCCACCCAACCCAATCGCAGGCTGAAACTGAGGAACACCGGGTGAAGAATCGAGGGGCATGATCATTGGAGCGGAGTCTGCAAGGAGACGACGAACCTGTTCGCTGTCCACAGCGGACTCTGTCGTTGATCCCTGATATCGGTCTGCTCCGCTCATTACGATTCCGAGTATTCGATGCGTGATGGGAATCCTGAAGTAGGTCAGTACTTCACTCTGTTTACTTTTCGTCGGCCCAGGGATTCTCTGAGCCGTAACCGGCAGTTTGTAGAGGTTTTCAGGCTTTTGTAAAAGAGGACAATCCTGATTTAAGCGGTTCGTCAATAGTCTGCTCGAAAAGTCCCCCGACAGGATTTCCGCAGATGCCTGATTGCCGCAGTTTGCCTCGACAAGCAGTCGACACGAGCATCTCAGCCTGCAGGCCTCAAACGGATTCTCAAAAGATCGAATCCGAGGTTCCGGTGGGCCATGGAAGTCTTACAGGTGTAGTTGTCGGTTGCTGGCTTGAGCCACGTTCGAAGCTGACGACGCGATTCGAAAGCAAACCCCAGCAATGGTGCTCTTGTCTTTGAGACGCGACCTTCTGTTGCGGGACGAAAAGCCACCTTAAGATGCAATCAGATTCCGCATCAGGAGTTGCCAGTGCGGTATTCGAGTTCTGAACTCACGAATTGCAGATCAGTCTTCTCGATCAGATACCTCCGCCAACTTCTTTCATCTCCAGCTGCTTCATTTTGCGGTAGAGATTCGAGCGATGCAGCCCCAGCAACCGAGCCGCATCGGTCATGTTGTCATTCACCTGACGAATACTGCGACGAATGAAGTCCCGCTGAAATTCTCGAGTCGCCTCGTCCAACCCCAGTTCCAGCGACGGTAAACGCGAACCATCAGCGTCAGGATTCAGGATGAATGCCAGATCTTCTGCTTCAACGCGATCCCCTGGTGCAAGAAAGGCAATGCGTTCCATCAGATTACGTAATTCGCGGACGTTGCCGGGCCATGTATGAGATTGCAGCCGACGGCGGGCTTCCGAAGATAGCTGCAGATTCGGTCGACGCGCTTGCGTTGCGAAGCGTCGCAGAAAGAATTCTGCCAGCGGAAGAATATCTTCCGGTCGTTCCCGCAATGAAGGCAGATCGAGACTGACTACACCAAGGCGATAATACAGGTCTTCGCGAAATCGCTTGGCTCGCACAGCTTCACTGAGATTTGCGTTCGTGGCGGCCACAATTCGCACATTGATAGGAATCGACTGTGAGCCGCCAACGCGAGTAATCACTTTCTGCTCCAGAACCCGTAGAAGCTTGGCCTGACCGCCAGGGCTCATGTCGCCAATTTCGTCGAGAAACAGCGTCCCACCGTCGGCCAGTTCAAATTTCCCCTGTCGCATATCACGAGCATCCGTGAACGCGCCTCGCTCGTGTCCGAACAGCTCACTCTCCAGCAATGACTCCGTCAGCGCGGCACAGTTGACGGCCACGAACGGACAGTTGGAGCGATTCCCGGCGTAGTGTAACGACTGAGCAACCACTTCTTTGCCAGTTCCGCTTTCACCCAGAACCAGCACAGGCAGGTCTGTGTTAGCCAGTCGTCGTACGGTATCTCGCAAGGCTGTAATAGCCATGCTGTCGCCAATGATCGACACCCCTTTGGTCACCTGCTCCGCAAGTTGACTGTTGCTGCGATGAAGCAGGTTGCGTTCCTGCAGATTCCGCAAGGCCACAGCCGCCTGAGTTCCCAATTGAGTCAGGCATTCCACATCATCCTGAGTGAACGGTCGATTCTCGTTGTGATTGATCCCTTCGAAAGCCCCAACGACGTTATTGCTGGCATCACGCAAGGGCACGCAGATCAGATTACGAGTGCGATAGCCGCTTTTTCGATCGACCTCCTGATTGAATCTTGGATCGTCATACGCGTCGTCAACACAAATCGCCTGGCCGGTTTTCAGTGTTTCGCCGACAATGCCCTCTCCAAAAGGCAGCCGCAACGAAGCCCCCTTTACTCCCAAAGCGGGCCTCGCTTCAACTTCGTTGCGTTCCTTGTCCCACAGAAAAATGCTGCTGCGATCGCAGTTCAGTAATCGAGTCGCCTCGTGAGCAATCTGTTCCAGCAGGGGGGCCGCGTCTTCGGCCATCGACAGCTTCGACGCAATGTTCAGAGTCGATCGCAATCGCTCTACCTGTCGACGGTTTTGCAACTCGCGATCAACCAGCGTCAGTGCCATCGACAGCGTTCGTGCGATCAACAGGCCTGACTCGGCAAGATCCGCATCCGCATGTCGCCCCACGGTGACCAAAAGATGACCGAAGGGAGTTCCTGCAGTCAGCGGAAACGCAGCGACAATACGTCCTTGATCCGTCTTTGAAACTCCCGCGGCGTCTCGTTCCAGAGCATTATCCCAGAGAGCAACGGGACGCATTGCCAGGGCCTGCTGCCCATGCTCAATCACAGTCGCCCAGCTTGGGCCGGGGATTCGTTGAATCAGAGCAATCCACTGAACAGAGAGTTCTGTGGCGATCTCTGACAAAGCCAAACGCATGAACGTTTCGAAATTCGCAGCCTTCACACCCTCTGAAAGCAGTTTTCCGCTGAGCTGCATCAAGGTCCCGGCCGCATGGGCCGGAGACAACAAAGACACCTGCTGAATCGTCTTCCAATCCGTCGTCGCCACGATTCCATCCTTGCCGTTATCACTCGAATTCTTCGATTGACAATCACTGTGTTCAATCAGACTTATTACCGCGCCATCGAGATGACTGCAGGCGGAAGGGTATCTTGGAACAAAACTGCGTCAACCGGGATTTATCGAATTCGCCGCAAAACAGCCGGTTACAACGCGAGGCAGAGGCCTTCACAAAGCATTGTTGCAACCAAAAATTGACGTAATGCGGCACTTGGGAAGCCGCCCAGCGAGTTCCCGCAACAGCAACGAAAGCGGAATGAATCAGCGCAGTTGCTGTCAATTCAGGGGCGATTTAACAGGGATTCCAGTGCTCTGTCAGCGGTCTGTTCAGGGATGGGGCGCCGCAGGCCGGAACTCGCTGCACGCGAGCCGGCCTGCATAAAAAAAAATTCTGACACCGCCCTTTGTTAAGGAGTTGCATTCTCGGCATCAGTCCAGTTGTCCGTTCGAAACGGAGAAGCCGGCAACCCTGCACCGTTGCTGAGATTAGGTTCGGCGATGTGATTCCAGCCGAAACGAACCGCAACTGGCGTTGCCACACCTTCTGCGGTGACAACGACCGTGTCTCCTTCGATCTTCGCCATTGCCTTGACAAACTTTTTGTCGTCACCGGCAACAGAGAACCACGACAATTCCTGGCTGTCTCGAGACTTCAGACCAACGGCGTGATCAAAGCTGACAATGGCTTTGTTTCCGTCAGTCTTCAATGATTTGTAGAGCGGTCCGGAGTACACCAGTTCTGGCTGGCCGTAGGTGCGAGCCAAGGCCCAGAGTGAAAGTCGACGACCAACTTCCTGCTTATTCGGTGGGTGAATGTCGTTAATTGTTGTGATGTCTGTCAGCACCGCCATGCCGGTGTTCTTGACCGACAACGTTGCTGTTTGAGCTTCCCAGATGCC
>CAIXQV010000093.1 GCA_903921605.1 uncultured Planctomycetaceae bacterium
AGGAAGATCGATCGACTGACGAATCAGACGATTCTCGATTCCTTTGGCGGACTGACTTCTAATAGTAATTGGCCTCGGCATCTGAAAAAACTCTGCGAAGACTCCAACAAGGACAGATCACATGAAGATATTCTCTCCGCAGTATCGCGAGTTGGGTGCTCTCTGGCTGGTTCTGGTCATGACCGTGTCGGCCTCTGGCGCCGCACCTGTTCCCCAGCAGCGCGAAGCCGTTTCGGCGATTTCCGAAGCAGAGATCGTCGCTGCTCAGCAATTCGGACAATCGCTGTCCATCGCAGAATGGCTGGGCCCGATGGCTCCCGTGGCGTTATCTCCGTTCTTTGGAGTCGCCTGCCTGAGCGGACTTTCGCTGTTTGGAGGTGACTGGGTGGCCAGTGGAAATCCTTTGATCGGCCTCGATTCACCTCTGCACGATACCCGAGTCTTTGGAGTTTTCCTGACCCTGACCTTCCTGACCTCGATTCCACGACTCACCAAAGTCAGCAAGCCTTTTGCCCAGGCCGCCGATCAATTGGAGTCATGGTCCGGAGTTATCACCATGTTGGTGCTCCGATATATGATCTCTTCGGAGTCCGCTCTTCAGGACGAATCTGTTGCTCTGGTCCAGCTTGGGTTCTTCAGCTTTTCTGCCGACCTGTTACTGATGCTGGCCGCTGCGGTCAATATTTTTGTTATCAGTGCCGTCCGCTTCTTCTGTGAAGTCCTGATCTGGCTGACTCCAATCCCTATGCTGGATGCCGTCTTTGAGCTTTGCAACAAGTTTGTCTGTGCAATGCTGATGGTTCTGTATGCATGGAGTCCGGTGTTGGCTCTAACTTTAAATGTCGGAATCTTCCTGGTTGCTTTGCTCGTCTTTGGCTGGGTTCATCGCAGAGAAATCTTCTTTCGCACGATGCTGTTCGACTTCCTGCGAGCCTCCTGCGGTTCTCCGCGACCGGCAGAGGCCTCCTCACTGATTGTCTTTCCGGTCCGTGCAGTTGGGGCGATCAAGGCTCGTACAAAATGCGAATTGCGTCCGACAGATGGCGGATGGATGCTGACTTATCACCGCTGGTTCGGGCGTTCTCTCAATATTGCTGTCATTGGGCGATCTCAACCAATGATTCGAGCAGGACTCTTTTCCAATACGATTATGTTTTCAGATCCAGTGGTCGAACTGACATTCAGTTGCCTGTACGCTGGATCTATGCCCGATATGGCGGCCAGATTCAGGTTGCCTCTGCCAGAGAATCACCGCACCCCAGCCGATTCGAATGTGAAGGCTGAGTTTGCCTGAACCTTAATGTCTGTCGGCATCACCGGGCGTTCTCGATGTGGACCAAGAAGTGGACCAACAAGAGTACGAAGTACAATCATTCGGAAGTTGGGCGCGAAGCGCCTGCCGAGATCGAAGATAGGACCGTTGTTCCTCAGTTCAACGCTAGTGCTGCTGCATTCCACAGCCATTGAGGTGCAACGAACAGAACCAGCGTCGCCACGGCACACAGGCAACCTGCAACCCATGCGGCATTCTGATCAGACGGTTCTGACACGGTTGTGGACTGCTCGAAGTACATCACAGAAATCAGTCGCAGATAGTACGTCGCTGCGATAACGGCGTTGATCGCCAGTGTGACGGCGAGGATGCGCCCATCCTGTGAGCCTTCTGACCATGCGGCAAGAA
>CAIXQV010000094.1 GCA_903921605.1 uncultured Planctomycetaceae bacterium
AGCTTCGCCATCAAACTATCGCCTTCGTACGCGCAGCGGCCTGCCAGCAGATACCACAAAGAAATCCCCAGGCTGTAAATGTCGCTGCGAGCATCCGCATGCTTGGTGCTCAACGCCTGTTGGGGAGCCATGTAGTCCACCGTTCCCATCACCGCACCGGTACTGGTGAGTTCTCCCTGGCTGCCGGTATCTCCTTCAATGCGTGCCAGACCCATGTCCAGAATTTTGACGGTGCCCGACGTATCCAACAGCAGATTGGCCGGCTTGATATCCCGATGAACCACGCCCTGCTTGTGAGCATACTCCAGGCCGCGGGCCGCCTGCAGAACGCATTGCACCGTCTGCGAAACAGACAGTGGACCGTTCTTCTTTACCAGCACCGAGAGATCACTGCCTTCGACATATTCCATCACCAGAAAATGAGTTCCCTTGGCTTCATCGGCATCGTCAGTGGCCACGACATTCGAATGTCGCAGTTTGGCGGCCGCTTCGACTTCGCGATGAAACCGTTTCAAGGCATCGGGCGTCTTCACCAAATTCGAAGACATCACTTTCAGAGCAACCAGACGCTTGAGCCGTTTATGTTCGGCTTTCAAAACGACGCCCATGCCGCCCTGACCGAGCTTGTCGAGCACCACATAGTTGCCCAGAATCAGAGTCTTACCTTTGCCGGAATAAATCTGCTCCGCCTGATACTTGGTGAGCTTCTTCTGGCGCACAAGTTCACGGGCTAATTGCTCGCCATCTTTCGGACGACGGTCGTCAGGAATTGCAGAGATGAATGCCGAAACATCCTCCTGAGCAAGCAATTCGCTGGCCACAACTTGATTCAGGAATTGTTCGCTCGACAACGCCATTCTATTCTCCGCACGGTATGAATTGACGCTTGGCGTTCGCGGGATAACTTATTGAGGATTGTCCTGATCGTCGCCGCGCACAGAACATGTCTTCCTCAATTCATGGCCCGCATCTTATCGATTTCGTGACGTTCGTCACTCAGAGTCAATGCCGAATCGAGCCAGATGGGGCTTTGCGCCCCTCCAAGCTCGAAACCCTCTGAAGTCAGTTGAGGAAGAGTGAAAGGAAATTCAAACGGCACTAATGAATTACCCGAATCCTTTTCACCGCGGTCCACAATGATCGCCGCAAGATAAAAATGCCTCGAGTGACAAAACGTGAAGAATGCCTTGGACAGCACACATTGAGGCCGGGGAGCGTGGCACACGTGATTCAGAGCATTACTTCAATCGTGTCCGCGAACAGAAAATTGTAGCCCCAGAATAAAATTCAGAATTGTGATTGACGGACAACGGTTCCGCGGCAACACTTCAAGTGAAGTCGCTATTCCGTTGCTGTGTTTTTCCTTGATCTGGAGGACGCCTATGGAAGAAATGATCACTGCTGGTGAAGTTGTCTCCGGTTTCTGTTGAGACGATTTCACGACTCCGATTTTGTCGATACAGGGTTCGTTCGGCAAGTGTCTTCACTCTTGATCACGCAGTAGTTCCACTGCCAGGTTGATGCAAGATTTGCCCGGAATGGGCTCAGCCTTTTCGAACCAACGTCAACATCGGGTCCCATGCAGTCTTGTCCACTTGTTCTTCGGACCGCATCAATTGAGGACGGGTGTTCGCGGGATACTACCGTCAGACCATTACCTCAATCGTTGCCACGCACAGATAAAAACAATTTCAGGCCCTCGTCGGATTCTTTCGGCGAGGGCCATTTGCGTTTTAATACGCGGCCCGATTCCGCATTGAATTCTTATCGACATCAGGACCGCTGTCATCTCTCTGGTGGTGGCGGTGTCTGGTAATGCCCTGCCCCCCAGACTCGCTGATTGAAGTTTGACGAACCACCGCGAGGAATCGTGATCGTCGTCCAATTGTCGCCCGCCAGTATTCGGGAAATCAGTATGATCTGGCCGATGTGATAAGTGCTGTGAGCCAGCGATCGTTGCATGGCCAGTGGAACCGAATGCAATTCTCCTCGAATGGTCACGTTCTTCCCCAGATCATCGCTGGAAAGAGCTGAGAGCGAATCGAAAAGAGTGTTCCAGCCAGATTCCCAAT
>CAIXQV010000095.1 GCA_903921605.1 uncultured Planctomycetaceae bacterium
ACAAACAACGGTTTCGTCTTGTTTCGTTTCGCAAAGTCAATTACGAAATCGTTGAACATAATCGGGCCGTAGTCTTCCGGAGTGGTCGGTACGTACTCACCGTTTCGAATCAGGCTGGGATGCCAGAAACGACTGGCCTTTGCGCCGTTCTCCCGACCCGGATGCTTCACACCTTCGGGCAAGTTGTGATCGTAAGCCCACATCAGATACTCATCGAATCCGGTGTCTCGGACAAGCGTTGGGAGCTTCCCGCTGAGCTGCCACTTACCCGCCTGAGCTGTTGCGTAGCCTTTCGACTTCATCAAGTCTGCGTGAGTGAAATGGTTGGCAATGTCGGCTTTTGGAGAATCAGCCCTCGGTTTGAAAGCTGGATCCTGCATGCCCAGAAATCCGTTGCGAAATCCGTACTGGCCAGTCATCAGACAGACTCGAGTCGGAGTACACAATGGCATCGCAAAAAACGTTTCGAAACGTGTTCCCTCGGCTGCCATGCGATCCAGATTGGGAGTTTGATGCTTCTTGCTGCCGTAGCAGGACAGTTCCTTCGCACCCAGATCATCAGCGAGGATCAGAATCACATTCGGCGAAGTCTCTGACCCCGCAAGCACTGCGCATTGCATCGCTACGATGATCGTCAGAATGATGTGTTTCATAAAAGCCTTTTCGAGTGACCTGAATTGGGTGAGTGAAGAGTACCAGCAGTCGACTTCGATTTCCTCTGATCTGCACCTCACTGTCGCTGAGCGTTCTGGTGCCTGAAACACATCTGTTGGGCATTCGTCACGTTTCCGTAACGATGTCTGGCATGCATCCCGAATACTTTGAAACTCACTTTAAACCCGCCGGTTACGAAGGTCCATGGCCGTGTCAGTTTGCAATAGTCACTGGCTACGCAACGACCGGTGAAGAATGGACATCGGAAGCCAACGCAAAGGCGTACCTTGAGTTGCACGCCGAACTGCTGCGGAGAGGCGTTTGGTTCAGCGCGTCACCGGACTCTCACCACGGACTGGACATGCAGAACCGGGATGGGCCGCCGAGTTGTCTTTTTCTGCGGCATGCGATCTCGGGTGCCAGTTCCGACATGACGCCCTTTATTTTGTTCGGGAAGATCAACTTTTTGTCTAACACTGTGATTCGCGACGAATGGAAATACTCGTCGGCTCGTTTCGTGATCGACTGCGTTTCTGAACGTTTCACAACGCTGCTTTTATCTGGCGGCGTCATCTTTCGACCCATGGTTAAGGGAGCCAATGACGGAGGGGTGAGTCAGCGTTTGCGAAGCTTCCGGACCAGGGGCAACCGATGTCCTCGACAGTAGACGCAGGGATTCGAGTTCACGGCATGCTTTGCTGAGTTCGGAGCAAAGTGTCAGTCTTCGTAACAGAGCGGTAGCACTCATGTCGACCGACATGCCTCTGCTCAGTGACTTGCCAGGGTCATGATTCATGGTTTCTCTTCAAGCAATCCAAGTTCTTCCAGATCTGCGAGGTCACGCAGCCGTCCAGCCAGTCTCTTCATCTTAGCAAGTCCCGTTCTTGAAACGACGCAGATTTTCCGATCTGGCAGATGAAGTATCTCTTTCGATGTCCAGACTTCGTTAAGAACCGGAGTGACGAGCAGCAGATCCAGAGTGAATAACTCGTTGTTGAGAATACGTGAGATACGAAAAACCTCTCGTGCCTGAGGTGTTCCGGAAGCAAATGGGATAATGCCAGATGGAATGATGTAACCAAGTGATTCAATAGCAGCCTTTGCAGGTTCGAGTGAGTTGCGGTCGATTAACAAGTCTATGTCTCGTGTCGCTCTCGGATAGCCGTGTAGAGCGACAGCAATTCCCCCGCAAACTGCGTAGTCAATTCCAGCAGCAGTGAGACAGTCGACCAGAGAAAAAAGCTCATTTGTCAGCTCAGACATCGTCGGACTTAGCCTCACCAAAGAGAAGACTGCCGAGCCGCTCCAGCACGAAGTAGAACACAGGAGTCAAAAAGATTCCGAAGATTGTGACTCCCAGCATACCCGAGAAAACTGCAATCCCCAGTGTTCGTCGCATCTCGGCCCCTGCCCCGTGTGCGATGGCCAAAGGAACGACACCCAGAATAAAGGCGAACGACGTCATCAGAATCGGACGTAGTCGCATCCGACAAGCCTCTACCGTAGCATCGAAGGCTGTTGCTCCGGCCGCCCGTTTTTCCTTGGCAAACTCGACGATCAGAATCGCATTCTTGCTGGCCAGACCTACAAGCACGACGAGACCGGTCTGCACAAAGATGTTGATGTCCAGACGAGCCCATGCCACACCGATCACTGAGCATAGCAGACACATCGGCACGACAAGAATAACGGCGAACGGCAAGCGGAGACTTTCATACTGTGCGGCCAAAAGCAGATACACCAGAACAACGGCCAGAGCGAACACGACCATCGCAGTATTGCCAGCTCGAATCTGCAGAAGAGTCAGCTCAGTCCACATAGAGGTCATCCCCGGCGGCAGTTCTGTGGCGGCCAGATTGTCGACCGTGGAAATCATCTGCCCGGAACTCACCCCCGGCAACGTTCCTCCGTTGATCGTGGCCGCGACAACTCCGTTATAGCGAGTGATCAAACCGGGACCTGCGATGTCGCGGACCTCGGCGATACTGGCCAACGGAACCATGTCT
>CAIXQV010000096.1 GCA_903921605.1 uncultured Planctomycetaceae bacterium
CGCAACACGATGCTCGAGGCGATCAAAGCCTTCGGGAAATAATTCTGGAAATCCAGACCGGGGAAGGGAAATCCTTCCCCGGAACCCCCGTCAAATCCCAGAGAGAGTGTGGGGACAACAAAAACACTTCTCTGGAGGTCTCGATGGACGTCTACAAACGCACACAACCACAAGGACTGCAATGGCTCAATCGTATTAAGCGGCAGCTGCTGATCGACGCCTGGGCTCTGACATGCAAACACCGCGATTGCTATGCGGAAACCAAAGCGGCTGCCACGGTCGCCTGGCTGGCAACAAAAATCCGAACCGAAGGACGCAATCGATGATCGCGACCTGCCCCAAAAGACAAGTACCCGAAAAGCTGTTCCGCTCTGTCTGCCTCGGAATCCAGTTGGCGCTCCGGAAACACCGAGACGCCGTTGACGAGGCCGACCGGGCCGCAGCAAAACCGGAGCTCCAGCGATGGCGGGATGTGCTCTACTCGACCGAGTGCCCCACAGCCGGACCGTATTTGAAAGAACATGGCGAAACTCTGCTCGAACTGGCGGAATCGCTGCTCAGCAAAGTTCCAGAACGAAAGAACGAAAATGGACCCGACAGCCACGTTCAACACCATGCTTCATGAAGAGCAGCAGGGCAACCTCGAGGAAGCCAACCAGTACGCTGAATACTTGCTCGAATGGCTCCGCAAAGGCGGCTTCCTGCCATTTCAGATGACCAGAAAACAGACCATGGAACACATTGCCCGTGTTCAAAACGCCTTCAACACCGCTTGCCAGGAGAACTAGCATGGCCGACCGCATGTACCAAAATATTCGTATCGGGGGAGATCCAGGCGAGAACCGACTGAATCTCATGTTCATGGTGGAGGAAGCTGGCTTCGACGAAATCGTCGAGGACTCTGATTGCCTCTACTGTGACGCCCCGGAAGCAACCCCGTACGACTTCGATGAACTCAAAGAGTACCTCAGAACGATCGGCCTGCCGTACGACCATTTCTTTGAAGCCAGGTACGATTCCGAGGGGGAAATCATCTGGTGGCGGCCCGGCATGGATGACGAGGAACGTTGCTACGCTCTGCAAACAGAAAACCCAACTATTCCGATCGGCAAACTGGACGAGATGCTCAAAGCCAATCGGTATCTGACGGTAGCCGAAGTTATCGAATTGGTCGCCATCCCTGAACTGCCGGCGTGGACCCTGGAGTCATGAACATCCCGGAACTCAAACGACTCGCCAAGCGAGATCACCTGGACTGGCAGGAACTGGAAAAGCACGCGGCCGATCTCATTGCTGCTGAGACGGCCGCTGCCGCCAATGACCACGCCATCAGGAAAACGGTGTACCGGATGACCTGCCCAAAGGGCAAAGAACACCTGCCGTTCTGGAAAGCGCTGGGCCAGTGGAATAACCCCCGATACAACGGGGCGTTCGGTGGCGGGAACGACTACACCGTCATCGCCCGATGGGATGAGATCGCTCAGGAACTCTCCTGGGACTTCCCCGAACTCAATCAGAACAGCGATCCCTCCCGTGCCCTGTACGACCTGATTTGCTCACCGCCCGTCAGGATTCTCACACGCCACGAAGCTCTGGTCACCGCCATGGAACAACAGACCGGGCAAAAGTTAGCCGACATTCTCGAACGACAGATGGAAATCCCTTTCTGATTTTGCCGACACGCGTATACACTGTCAAAAACCACTACGTTTGCGGGGAATGAGAGATGGCTTTCAAAGATCGTGTCAAAGAACTGCGACGTGTGCCGGCTTCAGAAATCAAGCCGCATCCGCAGAATCCGAGACTCCACTCGGATGACCAGCGCCGGACTCTTCGCTACATGCTGAAGAAGGTCGGGGTCGCTGACGTTTCGGTCGTCTATGAGGATCCCGAATGGGGGCTCACTCTCATTGACGGACACATGCGACAGGGCGAGCTCGATTCCCAGGAACTGGTGCCTGCGGTCGTGCTGGACGTTACGCGGGAAGAAGCAAAGCTGCTGCTGCTCTCCATGGACCAGATCGGAAGCTTGGCGACTCTCGACCAGGACAAGGTAAGTTCGCTGTTCGGCGACACGTACGATCCGGCCGGCGAGCACCTCAACACCCTGACCACTCTGTTCGGCTCAATCTCGGCAGCTAAAGACAATCCATTCGATGATGACGACGATGATCCCGTCACGAGGATGGAGAAGGCCGCCGCGGAGAAGAAGCCC
>CAIXQV010000097.1 GCA_903921605.1 uncultured Planctomycetaceae bacterium
AGTCCGGAATCATCCAGATCGAGCGCCAGGTTTTCGCGATTCATTCCCGCCAGAATTGGGTCGCCGGGAGTCATGCCATCTTGTGCTCGCAAAGTCCCTGTGAGTCCTGATTCATCCAGAGTCGCCCGAACGCGCCATGGCTTTCCGAGGCGACGAACAGAAGTCAGAGGGTAGGTTTTGAGTCCCGCAGGCTGCAGGAACTTTCCCCACGAGACATCTCCGGGGCCGTGCCACGTCATGCGGCGATAATCAGAATTGGTTTTGTCCTTCAGAGCATCGAGTCGGGTGCCGTTCTCCGCTGAAATGCCCAGATCGCGCGGAGAGGGAACGAACACCGAAGCAAAACCGTCGGCCGGTAAATCGGTAAACCCCTGGGAAGAGTTAATCACGACCGACTCAATCACGGTGGCCGGCGCGACATTACGAATCTGAAATCCGACCATCGCTGCTGGCAGGGCGGCAATGATGGCCAGAGCAGGCACGGCGATAATCAGTCGTTCTCCGGAATTACGCTTTTGCAGAAGCAGTCCAACGACCAACATCGCCACAGGAAAAATCGCCAGCAGCAGGACAGCGACGTTGCGGGAGGGAATACGATAGCCAATCATGGCGGCGGCCTGATCTGACGCGACGGTCTCGTCAATGATCGAAGCTGGCCGTTTCGTAAACATGACTTCCTGCATCCGGCGGCTGGAAGGAATCAACGCATGGGCGGGATGAGATAAATTCTCGTAGTTTGCCGGGTCAAGGAATACCCGAGCTGAAATTGTGGTCACGAGCACCGAGCCGCGGCCGACGCTTTTCGCCATCGCAACAGGCCAGCCGTCAACGGTCCAGATCTTTTCGCATTGCTCCGGGACGACTCGAAGGTATCGGACAGGCTCGGGATAATCGCGAGCAACTGAGCGCACTGGATACTGCGATTGAGGATACTCGGGATTGATCTCCAGCGTCAGTGCATTGGCTGTTGTCTCTCCAACAATGGTCATCGGCAGACTGTCACCCAACAACGCTTCGACCACGTCAGGACCGGTCAGATCGGCCGCAATCAACAGTCGGCCACCTCGCAACACCCACGCACGCAACGCTTCGCAGGCTTGAGGAAAGCTAGCCAACTCTGGATTTGTCACGGCAATATGATCCATCGCGTCGAGACATTCCGGATCAGCAGTGATCGCGGCTGAATTGATCGAAGTGACGCCTTTGTTGTTAACAGCGGCGAACCTCATAACTCCCATGAGATCATAGACCGGAGTATCAGCTTCGATATCCGATCCGGTATCACCCACGAGGCCACATAATGGCAACAGATCAATTTGAGTCATTCCGTGGAATGAGGGTATCTCGGAGCTGTGTGCCTCACGGCGAATAACGCCGTCATCCTCCCCGTTTGGGAAAAACAGGTATTCAAATTCGACGCCGCCAGAAGCTTTTGCCTCCCGCACATAAACCGGCCAGGAGGATTCGAAAACAACCTTCGGCGGAAGAGTCAACTGGCGAGCGAACTGCAAGCCATCAGAACCAGCAGGAGTAACCACGGTCAGGGATGTCGCCGGACGGTCGCTCGAATTCCCAATACGCCCTTTCACCATGCCCCAGTGTTCGGGTCTGAATCTCGCGATCCCGGCCTGGCGCATCTCAACCGTGAGTGACTCGCCGGATTCGCTGTCGGATGGATTTGACGCTTTCGCCTGGTCAGCATTAAGAACGATGCTGAGCGATGCGACCGACACGACAATCAGGACTGGAAGAACTCTCAGGCATCGGCGCAATGGAAAGCAGCAATCAGGCATTCCGCCAGCGTGATCAGGTTCGTGGAAAAAAATCTTGTTCACAACTGCCTCTCAGAATGCGGAGAAAGGCCTGATCGGCCGACGAGTGCCTGAGGTCTCTTATTAACACATATGCAGGAAATTGCAGTGTGACGAAACTGCAATTCAATCTCAATTCACATCACGTTTCATTATCCGAATGTGTCCGGTCGCGGATCTCGGCAGGAACTCCTTGCCGAGAAGGTGTTCGTGTAGGTCCTGGCAACCTGAACTTCACGGCTTGCAGCGACCTGTTGACAAGTCAGCACAGGTGTGGCTGACAGCTTGAATTGAATAGCATACAGAACTCGCGATTCGGCAAGATGAAAATGCTTTCCTGCGGACTCGTCCGTACCCACGTCTTTTCATGAGATCACTCATAACCAAAGAGTTTCCCGCCGTTGAACGAGGTCAGGTGTGCAGACAAACGGGCGAGCACAGCCGCGAGTTTTGGCCCTAACCCGGCTTTACACCGTTGAGCCAAGGTTTGGAAGCTGAAGTCCAGACCGTGGCTCCGTTGGCGTGAGCGGCGTGTTGGTTTCTCCCCCGGAAATGCCATGGTCTTGTTTACTGCCCAGCCGCACGGGCAGGCTGTATTGATAGGGCGGCGCCAGCGGCTGGGCGTAAACGATCAAATCCACAGTCTGGGGAAGCCGATGGGGGGCGGTTCGGGCTTTCGGTTGGGCTGCTTTTCTGTTTCTCATCGAGAAAATCTTGAGGGGAGATCTTGAAAGTGCAGTTCCGTCTGGTAGAGTGTTGCGACTGAGTCTCAATTTCACTAAGGCGAATGCCGAAGAACGGTGGCGTTGAGCAGCAGTTAAAAACTGCATCATTGCAGGTAATTACAAGTGTTCGTCTTCTGCTGAGGCCAAAGCCAGCCAGTGACATGGTCAGGTAGCCAGCCAAGCCCGGCACAGAGGTTCTATGTGGTAAGTGGCCGCGTAGTGTTTTTGTGTTTTTTGGCGAAAGGTTGTTCCATGCTCGTCTCTCCAAAGTCAATGCTCCGTTCTCGCGGATTTACGCTGATTGAATTGTTGGTTGTGATTGCAATCATCGCAATTCTGATCGCGTTGCTGCTTCCGGCCGTTCAGGCTGCTCGTGAAGCCGCCCGGAGAACTCAGTGCAAGAACAACATGAAGCAGCTTGGGCTGGCGCTGCACAATTATCTGGGCACTTACAATTGTTTTCCTCCGGCAACGATTGTTGATGGAGCCCGGATTACTCAGCCCTGGTCAGGCCAGGCGATGTTGCTGCCGTATGTTGAGGGCGGTAACGAATATTCACTGATTAATTTTTCCCTGGGGTATCACGACGGCGTTAATAAGGCTGCCTTCCCTCCGAACGGTATTGCCAGCAAGCGTATTTCTGTGCTGCTGTGCCCGAGTGATGTGAACGACAAAGGTCGAGTCAACACGACAACCGGTCTCGTTGAGCACTATCCGCTGTCTTATGCGATGGGAGCTGGCCAGTATCAGATCTACAACCCCAATAACCGTCAGGACGGAGGAGCAGCCTTTGCAGCGAACGGGAAGCTGTCTGACCGTGACTATACTGATGGGCTCAGCAACACCGTTGGCATGGCAGAAGTGAAGGCTTATCAAGCGCGGTTCCACGACGCGACTCTTCCCGCGATTGCCCCGACGACTCCAGCCGCCGTGGCTGGCAGCATCTCCGGCGGTGCGTTCGCCAGTACCGGGCACACTGAGTGGGTTTGTGGACGAGCCATTCATGCCGGGTTCACAACAAACTTCGTGCCGAACACCGTGGTGCCATACACGACGGGCGGAGTTAACTACGATATTGATGTATGCAGCAGCCGGGAAGGTGCCAGTGCAACGCTGATTACTTATGGCATTATCACAGCTCGCAGCTATCACACGGGAATTGTCAACACGTTGCTGATGGATGGTTCATGTCGGTCAATCAGCAGCAACATCGATCTGAGCACCTGGCGCAACCTGGGTGCCCGCTCAGACGGCAATGTGATGGGTGAGTTCTAAGTTCGGTGGGTTGGGTGATTATTCTTCAGGTAAGCCAGTTTTTCGGAGTTCGTCGCCGATGTCCAAGACGCTTTGCGAAATGAAGAAGATGTTGAAATCGGACTTCACGCTTTACAAGCAGTTCGTATGCAACGCCAGCCATGTCTGCACAAAGTGCGGGCGAGCGGCCAACGACAAAAAGCTGCTCTGCAAGCCGGAGCGACTCAAAGACTAGAGGCCTCCGGATCCCTCGCAGTTGTGTGACGGATCTGTAAACTTCTCGAACGCTTACGCAGCATCCATGGTTCCGGTGAAATGGGATCATCAATGCTGCGTACTTTTTTGGGAGTTCCGAAGGTTGCATCCAATCGACGAGATGCCGGAACTCATCGTCCAACATTGAATGCTCCTCGAGAAAGGGTGTCATGATCCGGACTTCCGCGCGTCTATTGTTCGTTCTGTTGTTGAGCAGCCTTGCTGCGTTCGGATCGAGCCCGTCGATCCTCCGTGCTGATGATGCAGCTAGTTTCGAATTGCCGGCTACCGACGACGGGATTCCTGGGGCCGGGCCAATTCGGCGTTATGACTGGTTCAAGGGACTCTGGAAAGAGCGTCGCGCGGCGTGGGCCACAAAAGTTGAGCAGGATCAAAAGGCCGTTGTCTTCCTTGGCGACTCAATTACCCAGGGTTGGGGCGATGATTTTCAGGGACTGTTCCCCGGCATGAAGGCCGCCAATCGCGGTATCAGTGGCGATACAACTCGAGGCATGCTGTTGCGACTTCAGCAGGACGTGCTTTCCCTCAATCCGTCGGCTGTTGTGATGCTGATGGGAACCAATGATCTGGAAGAGCAGGCCGAACCACAGATCATCGCAGACAACATCAAGCTGATTGTGGACGAATTGAAGAAGCACAATCCGGAGTTGCCAATTGTTCTCTGTCAGGTTTTTCCCAGCTCAGCAACCAAGAAACGTCCGGCCGACAAGATTCGGGAAATCAACAAGCTGACAGCGATGAAGGTCAAGGGGGATCCGCAGATCACAGTGCTGGATACCTGGGCTCTCTTTGCCAATGAACAGGGCGATGCCAAAGCTGAAGAGATGCCGGATCTGCTGCACCTGAATGAAATTGGCTACAAAAAATGGGCCGCAGCACTGACCCCGATCCTGGCGACTCAGGGATTTCTGGAAACTGAACCCGATCAATTCACGCCAGAGGAAGGATTCGAAAGTCTCTTCAACGGAAAAGATCTCACAGGATGGGGGCATGACGGCAAGACTGTGACTCCTGATGGTCGGTATGTCGCGAAGAATGGTCGATTCATCGTGACGACGCCGGCCGAGGGCAGTCGAGTTCAGCAGCTTTACACAACGCGTGAATTCCCGGGCAACTTTACTTTGAAGCTGGAGTTTCGAGCGACACCAAATGCCGACAGCGGCGTCTTCATTCGCAAACCGCAATTGCAATGTCGTGATTATCCTCTGGCTGGTCCGTACAAGATGCTGAAGAACTATAAATCCTGTGACTGGAACGAGCTGATCGTGGTTGTAAAGGATGGAGTTGCTCACTGTACGTGCAACGGTGAAGTGATTGAGGAAGCTTTGAAGGTTCCTGAGACTGGTCCAATTGGACTGGAAGGTGACCGAGGACAAATGGAGTACCGTCGCATTCGCATCTCAACGCAGCCGACGAAGTAACTTCTTGCCATCAGAATGTGGTTCAACAAAACGGGAGTTCAGCGACCTGGCTGAACTCTTTTTTTTGCGCGATGAACTCAGCGGGCTTGGGCATCAATTTTCACTCGCATGAAATTCTTTGGAATTGCCAGGACTGCTGTTGAAACTCACCACCTGATCGCTATTGTGTTGAGACTGAATCTCAGCTTCGTGTTGCTGGCCTGCAACGGTGTTTGAGGTTCACGGAAAAATGCTGAGGCCGCAGCCAGCCAAAGACATGGTCAGGTAGCCAGCCACGCTCAGCACAAGCTTGTCCGATCGACATGGTGTCGTTCGGTTTCACCTTGTGTGGTTCGTGTGGAGGAATGGCTGCAATGTTGCAGAGCGTCTTGTTGTCGGGTGTCTCTATTTCAAGTGTCTGGCCCCGTCGTCGGGGGTTTACTCTGATTGAGTTACTCGTTGTGATCGCAATCATTGCGATACTGGTTTCACTTCTCCTGCCTTCTGTGCAGCAGGCTCGCGAAGCCGCGCGAAGGGTCCAGTGTCGCAACAATCTCAAGCAGATCTCGCTGGCGATTCACAGCTATCACGATGTCTTCAATCTGTTCCCCGCCACAGAAGTGGGAGGCACAGGAACACTGGCCAGGGCCAGTGCCTTCGTCGCGATCCTGCCTTATCTCGAACAGTCCGGAGTATTTACGCTCTACAACCCTTCACTCGGAAACAGCGACCCAATCAACATGGCCGCGGTGCAGCAGGTGATTCCTGCATATCTGTGTCCGTCAGCTCCGCTGCGACGACAGATTCCGATCTCGGCCTGTGATGCGAATAATCGAGCGCCCGGAACCTATGCCGTCAGTACTGGCAGCGGAGATCCGTGGGGATCATTCGCCACCGGCAATCCTCACAACGGCGCGATCGTCGGGCCGGGATCCGGGAAAACTCAGATGCGTGATATCACAGACGGCACCTCGAATACGCTGCTGGTCGGCGAAGCCGCATGGAATCTTCCGGACTATTTGTTCACATCCGGCCCATGTTCAGGCCAGGTTCGCTGGGGGTTCACCTATTGGTCTTCTCCTTATCCACTGGCAACGGCGTTCACCACAATGGCTCCGTTCAATCCCCGGAAGGGAGGAGCCAACGTTCTCTCAAGATTTCGCAGTGAACATATTGGTGGGGCACAATTTGCTCTGGCCGATGGCTCGGCGAGGTTTGTCAGCGAGAACATCAGCCAGATTGTTCTTGATGCCGCCGGAACGCGTGCTGGCGGGGAGGTGCAGAGTGAATTCTAAGTCGAACTCTTTGCTTCAGCAAAAGTGTACCTTCGCAACTGGATTGCTGATTACGTTCTTCGCGATCGGCTGTGGTTCCGGCGATGCTATGAACAGACAAGCAATTTCCGGATTGGTCAACGTCGATGGGAATCCGTTGAAGCATGGACTGATTCGTCTCGAGCCTCAGGGGACAACGACCGGGCCCGGGGTGATGGCGGAGATCCTTGATGGACAGTTCTCTTTTTCCAAAGACAACGGACCCATCCCGGGGACTCATCGTGTCGAAGTCGAAGCCACTCAGTTCCAGGGATTCGCGATCGATAATGAAGCGGCTTATACCGCTGCGGTGATGCGGACGGGGCGATCTCCGCTGGGACTCAATCCGATTCCTGCCGCCTACAACAGCAACTCAACACTGACAGCGTTTGTGCAGGATTCTAATGACCAGACGTTTCCCTTTGATCTGAGATCAAAACCCTGAGCGTGCTGCCAACTTTTTTACGCTGATGAATCCAACAATTCCATCGAAGACTCAAACAACCCCGGCGCGAGAATGTCGCCTCGAACCAATAGATAAAGAGAAACTCAGATGAAGAAGAAACTATTTCAATATCTTGCACTGATACCCTGTCTGCTCTTTAGCCCACTGGCGAATGCTCATTTTGTGTGGGTCAATAAGTCCGGAGAGAAGATTCAGATTTGCTTCAGCGAGTCTGCTGAATCTGTGGAGCCTGAATTACTGAGCAAAGTCGCCGCAGCCAAAGTCTGGGCTTATGTCCCCGGCGACGAGGGCGGCTCCAAAGCCATTGAGGTGCCTCTGTCTTTGACGGCCGAATCATTGACCGGCGATGTGGATGCCAAAGCCACTGCTGTCATTGTGTCTCATGAGTACGGCGTTGTCAGCAAAGGCGAAGCAACGTTCCTGCTGAGGTATCTTGCCAAGCAGCATGTGTCTCCTCTCGGCGGCCAATGGCAAGCAATCAATGATGCGGAACGGATGCCTCTGGAGGTCACTCCGAAGTGGTCCGGCCGCACGCTGCAACTGACGGTAACCTTTAATGGTCAACCCGCATCGGGCCTGGAAGTCAAAGCCGCTGGTTGCGGAATTGATGAAACGCTGACAACGAACGAACAGGGAATTGTTGAATGTCTTCCGTTGTCGGATGGGGTTCTGTCGGTGCGAAGCAAGCATGTGGCAGAGACGCTCGGTGAACTGAACGGAGAAAAATATGACTCTGTCAGAACCTATTCAACACTGACGCTGCCGCTGGCGATTCCCGTCGTTGAAGTGGTGTCACACAAGTTGCCCGCGCTGCCTCAGGGGATCACCAGTTTTGGTGCAGCGGTCGCCAGCGATCAGCTCTACGTCTATGGCGGCCATTTTGGCGACGCTCATCATTACTCAGAGGCGGGGCAGTCTGGTGAATTCCGTCGCATATCGCTGAAAGTCGAGGATGCTCAGTGGGAGCAATTGCCCGGCGGCCCGAAGCTGACCGGACTGGCGATGGTTGAGCACCACGGCAAGCTCTATCGAGTTGGCGGATTCACAGCAAAGAATAAGGCCGACGAAGATCAGAGCTTGTGGTCTCAGGACGGCTTTGCCTGTTTTGATCCAGCGGCCGGCGCATGGACCGATCTTCCGCCGATGCCTTCGGGCCGCTCGTCTCATGATGCGGCCGTCATGGACGGAAAACTGTATGTGGTGGGCGGCTGGAACATGCAGGGAGCGGACAATACGGTCTGGCATACGACCGCACTCGTATGTGATTTGACTCAGCCGGAACTCAAGTGGACAGAGATTGCCACGCCTCCATTTCAGCGACGAGCTGTCAGTGTTGCAGCGCAGAAGGGCAACATCTACGTAATCGGCGGCATGACGGAATCGGGTAGCACGACGACGGAAGTCAGCGTCTACGATCCCGCAGCCAACACATGGTCTGTTGCTCCAAAGTTGAGTGGAACCGGCATGGAGGGCTTCGGAACATCCTCGTTCGCCGTCAATGATCGTCTGATCGTCACGTCAATGTCCGGCGCGGTGCAGGTATTGAGCGATGATGCGACCGGGTGGATCCCCGCGGGGCAGGTGAACGAAGCTCGCTTCTTTCACCGACAACTGACAACAGCGGACGGCAAAGTTCTGCTCATCGGAGGAGCCAGTATGCAGACGGGCAAGACAAGCACGATTGAGCTGCTGCAATTTGTGGCGAAGTAAGCATTTCACTCAGCCAGGACAATATCGATGAACCCTTTAGACCATTCACAGGACGAAGCCATATGACCGGCAACAGATCGGATCAATCTTCGTCCGCTCACGCTCGCAAAGCCGCAGACACCATGGCTGATGAAACAACACAGAACAAACTGCCCTGCGCCGTATCGCTGGATTTTGAGGAGCTCGCGCAGGGGCAACAGTGCATCCTGATTCGTCTGGCTGGCGAAACATACACGCTGCGAAAGACGCAATCCGGGAAGCTGATTCTCAACAAGTAGACTGTCGGCTTCTCAAATTGATCAGCCCGTAATCTTGATCAGCCCGTAATCGGTTCGGGAGCTTTGTCGGGGAAAAATCGACCGTGTTCCAGAAAGTGCTGAACGGCCGCAATCACTGTCGCATCGCTCATCAGAAACGCATGAATCTTTGGGATTCTGAGGAAGTCAGCGGCTCCGGGAAGGCGAGCACTGGCCACGGTCACTGTGCCGTCATCGTCACCAGGTAAGAGTCGATTGAATCCTTTGTCATCGCCCCTGCCGCCGACCACGATTCCGAATTCAAAATCCGGCGTCGGCAGGGACTTGATCGGGCCCAGCGGATCGCTGATCAATTCCTGACCAGCCGGACCATAAATGGCCTTGAACAGCAAGTTTCGCTTGAGCATATCCGCCAGCTCGGCTCCGCCATTAGGCGTCCCCATCATCACCATGCGATGCAGTCGAGGATCACGTTGGTCCTTGAGATAACGGCGAACGACGATACCTCCCATGCTGTGAACGACGAAACTGATCTTCGTCACATCGGTCAGCGAATCCATCACAGACTTCAAATAAGCAGCCGCTTGCTCCAGCGGCACCTGCGTACTGGGATACTCGAACGGAACATGAGCGAAGGCCTCTTTCGGCATGGCCTTGATAATCGGTTGCAGTGACTTTGATGAACGACCGATGCCGTGAAGATAGATCACGGCATGACCAGTATCCGGAGTCAGCCCCTGAGTGATTCGGAGCTTCTCCAGAACTTCATCACACTGCTCAAGCGTCCCCGACGCATAGCGACGATTGTTGACATCCAGCAAACGATAGTGCCCCGTCAGCACATTGCGCTGAATCCGATAGCCTCGAAGAAACTTCAGGTCTCCCCAGAACTGCATGCCGCCCAGAGTCGGCAGGCCAGCCTGAGGACTTTTTTCCGTCGATGTTTCTTGCATTGGATCTGGCCTCTTTGCGACAACCTCGTCTCTGGCCGTGACACGATTTGATACTGCAGCAAGTTATTTCGCCAGCGGCAACTGGTAACCTTCGCGATTGATACGGATCCGATACAGGCTTGTTCCGGCCGTGATGTAAAGCAGGTTTGCATCCTTGCCTCGTCCAAATCCCACGTTCGTGGGAATTTCAGTCTTGATGTAGGCCAGTTCTTTGCCATCGGGTGAATAGACGCAGATCCCCGGACGATTCTCAGCTCGGACCGCCACATACAGATTTCCATCCTTGTCGACGACGAGCCCGTCCGGCCCATCGTAAGGAGAATAATCGACAAGCGTCTTTCGGAACTTCGCAGTTCCATCTTCGGCAAGGTCATAGGCCAGCAACGCCATCAGACCTTTTCGCAACGGAACACTGACTTTGTCGGCCTGCTCTTCGCCAGTGGCGAGTCGTTCGATGGCCGTTCCGCCGTTTTCGTTGCTGACGACATACAGAGTCTTCTGATCGGGCGAAACACAGACTCCATTCGCTTTGCCGGCGTCTGTGATGATGCGGTGCAGTGAACCATCCAGATCAATTCGGTAAACACCAACCACCGGCTGATCGATCGCTTCATGGCCCAAATAGCGAGGATCGCTGAAATAGATGCGTCCCTTTTCGTCGATCGTAATATCGTTGGGGGAATTCAACTGACGTCCATCAAACAAAGCCGCAATGACCTGAGCCTTGCCGGTCTTCATGTCCGTCCGAGTCACTCGGCGACCACCGTAGTCGGCTCCTTCGGCCACAATCATGTTGCCAGCCGCGTCAAATTTGATGCCATTCGACATACCGCTCGGTGATCGGAAGATCGACGTTGTCTTTGAGACTGGATCAAGCTTCCAGATGAAGCCCGCGTCGATGAAGCCTTTGGCATCACGCGATTTATGAGAGAAGGTGATCTCACTGAAGTACACCATGCCGTCCGGGGCAACTGACACGCCTTCCGTCAGAACTTTTCCTTCAAAGAGTTTTTCGAGCACTGCATCCGGTGCCACAATCGGTTCATCGGCGGCCGTGATGTTTGTGCTGGCGGCAATCGTCAGAACGCCCGCAGCCAATCGCAATAATGAACATGTCAGTCGAATTCGGTTCAGCATCGTATGACCTCTTTGATCTTGAAAAAGGGGGAGCCAGTATCGCGTCAGATAACTGGTCACTGGAACCGGGGATTCTACCAAAGCTTTCGCCCCGGTCCTTGATTATTCCCTGGTGGTTTGGTTCGAAACAATGTCCGCAATTGGTGAGCCTGCGTTCGCTGGCGCGAACTTGTCACACCCTGCAGATTGCACCGTTTTTTGTAGGGTGTGACAAGTGAGCCTTAGCGAACGCAGGCTCACCAGTTGAATTTGAAAATATTCGCGCTGCAGGAGGGCTGTTCTAACGCGGAATATAAAAACATCAAGCCGCAACGCGTTTCAACAGCAGTCGCGGTGAATATACTGCCGCATAGCAGACGCTGCATGAATGAAGACCGTCTGAGATCTCAATCACCATTTTGGAGCAACACATGAGTCGATCATTGGGCAATATTATCGCTGATTCACTGGAACTGTCTGTCGGTTACGGTGAACGACTGCTGAAAGATGTTACGGCTCAGAATTTTGCACGATATGCATCCCCTGGGGGGACTTTGGTCGAATCCAATCATCCGGCTTTTGTTTACGGTCATCTCGCACTTTACGGACCTCGTATTCTGTCTCAGTTGGGACAGTCCGGCCCCACTACACCGGCGAATTTTGAAGCTGTGTTTTCCAAGGATGCCAAGTGCGTCGATGATCCATCGGGTTCTGTTTATCCCGCGATGGAAGAAGTGACTAAAGCTTTTTTCGACGGTTACAAAGCCGCTGCGGCTGCTCTGCGATCAGCTCCGGATGCTGCGTTTGAGATCCCCAATCCGATGGAAGGTCGTATGGCCGCTTTGTTTCCGACGCTGGGTTCATTGCATACGTTTTACTGTGGCGGACACCTGATGATGCATCTCGGTCAGATCAGCGCATGGCGCAGAATGACAGGGCTTGGCGCTGCGTGATTGGGCATATCATCACTCGACAAATCGGAACTGCAGTCGCCGGATGTTGATCTATTCCCTCCATCAGCCGCTGGGCGTTAGAGGGCTGTTGATTGAGTCACAAAACTGAGCCGCGAGGCGCTAGCCGCGGCTGTTGATTTTGTTGCGTTTTGAGCGTTTTAGTTTAACGGCGAGCCGCAGGCGTGGGCGAAATCGGGCGACGAAGCCTGCGGCTTGCCGTTAAACGAGCCGTATGGTCTGGTCTTTTGAAAACTCACATGGAGTTCACCTGTGAAATCTATTTCTGCTGGCTTCGCTCATTTAGTCTCGGCTCTGGCGATAATCGTCGCATGCTCCCCGGTGAATTCTGTCACCGCGTGCGATGAGGCTAAGCCTGCGGAAGCAACCGAGCAGCCTCTGACGATGAAGCTCTGGCCCGACAAAGCGCCCAATGGCGATGATACGTTTTCTCCATCAGATGCAAAGATCACCGTTCATCTGGCGAAGGAACCAAACGGGACTGCGATTGTGATCTGCCCGGGTGGCGGTTACGGCGGCCTTGTGACCGGTGCGGAAGGTCATGGAATTGCACAGTGGTTGAACTCCCATGGCATCACGGGTGTGGTTCTGGAATATCGACTTCCAGCGGGTCGCTCGTTCGTTCCGCTGATGGATGCGCAGCGAGCGATTCGACTTGTTCGAGCCCACTCGATGGAATGGAAGGTCGAAGCGAACAGGATCGGCATCATGGGATTTTCAGCTGGCGGACATCTGGCTTCAACCGCAGCGACTCATTTCAATGACGGCGACGCGGCAGCCGCTGACCTATTGGACCAGTTGAGTTGTCGTCCTGATTTCGCCGTACTGGTTTATCCCGTCGTCACGATGGGCGAGAAAACTCATGGTGGCTCACGAACCAATCTGCTGGGGCCAAATCCGACGCCGGAAATGATCGAACTCTTTTCGAATGAGAAGCAGGTGACGGAAAAAACACCGCCGATGTTCCTCACTCACGCCGTCGACGATGCTCCTGTGCCCTGTGAGAACAGCAAGGCGCTTTTTGAGGCTCTACAGAAGGCCGGTATTGCGTCGAAGTATCTTGAGCTTCCCTCTGGCGGCCATGGCCTCAACGGCTACAAGGGTCCGATGTGGGATGCCTGGCAGAAGCAATCGCTCGAATGGCTGGCCGAACTGAAATTGATCCCCGCAGCCGCCGAATAGCAGGCAAGTCTCTCGAGTCGCCACCCTACCTGAGTCGCATGGAGCCCATTGTTTGCAAGGATCGCATGGCCAGCCGGGTTATTCCATGACGCGATCTATCCGAATGGGACTGAGTACAAGCATTTCGCGAGTGCTTCGTTAAAGTTAAAACCGCTGGTTTTCTGTGATTCCCGCGCAGGCGGGAATCCATTGCCACAGTCGTGATTCCCGCCTGCGCGGGAATCACGAACCCCCAAACTAAAGGCTGACAGAGCACTAATGGTTGTGGGCATCGTCGTGTTTATGCTCTCCTTCGTGGTGATGTTCGATCTTTCCGGAGTAGGATTTTCCGTCGATCGTCACAACGAGTTTTGCAGAGGCATCCGCAGCGTCCAGATCGCCGGCCAGTTCTTCATCCTTCAAGGAAAAACGTGACGATTTCCCCTCGGGATCAGTCTCCTGACGTTCGGCAACGAGCTTGAACTGTTCGGCTTTGCCATCGTGTGAGACGTTGATCATCAATTCGGTAGCGTCGATTGGAACTCCCGTCTTTGCGGCGCTATCCAGAATGTAGACGGTCACGCTGCCTGCTTCACCGTGAACGACTTCGGCGTGGTAATCTTCATTGCCCAGTTCGACGAGATCTCCGTGATGAGGTCCCTCGCTGGGATGCGCATGCTCTTCGTGCCCTCCGGCTTCAGGAGGCAGCTCAGAAATAGTATTCCCGGGGACCGTTGTGCCGGATTCACTGCATCCGGACGCCGTGATGAGGGAAAGACCCAGAATGGGTACGCAGAGACAATTCAAAGACCGGAAAAAAAAGCGATGACGAGTCATAACGACATACTTTCGAGAACAAGAAGCGGCCCTCTGCTGGCAACGCGCCAAGAAAAGGGTTGGCAAGTTTCTATCAGTTCTTTCGACTTGGGTTTATACAGGCGAAGTGTCAGGCCACTTTGGCCAAGCATGATGATTCTTCACTGATCTGGCCTTCATTCAGCACAAGGCGTCGTTTGGCTCGAGCGGCTGCGAAGACATCATGAGTCACGGTGATGATTGTTCTTCCTTCTTCGTGACACATGTCGAAGGCTTTGAGAACGACCTCACGGCTTGTTGGATCGAGGTTTCCTGTCGGCTCATCCGCCAGAATAATCTGCGGATCATTGACCAGCGTGCGTGCCAGAGCGACGCGTTGCTGTTGCCCAACACTCAGCTCCGAAGGCTTATGATTGAGCCTGTCTGCAAGTCCGAATCGCTGCAACATTGCTGTTGCCATGGTGGTTTGTTCTGGCAGCGAAACACCGTTGAGTCCCAGAGGCACCTGAACATTTTCCAGAGCCGTCAGGTAGGGAATCAGATTGAACGTCTGAAACACGAACCCCATGCGTTCCCGTCGCATCGTGGCTCGGGCCTTCAGTGGCTGTTCGTAGACCGACATCTCATCCAGCCAGATACGACCAGATGACGGTGACAGCATCCCTCCGAGCAGCGATAGCAGCGTTGATTTGCCACTGCCGCTCGGGCCGATGACGGCCACATATTCACCGGCGGAAATACAAAGGTTCTCGCATTGGAGTGCTGTCACCGTTTGTCCGTGTCGCGTGTAGGTGCGTTTGACATTTTCGAGTCTGATCATTGATCACACCTCCTGAAAGCAAAGACAAGGATCAAGCTTTGCGGCTTGACGGGCGGGCCAGTAGGCTGCCATCACAGCCAGCAAAGTGGCTGCACCGACAGCCATTACAGCCAGCCCCGGCAGAGGCAACACGGCGACTCCTGCCCATTGCGGTCCGATCAGAACAGCCGTCAGCAGTCCGATCACACAGCCGATTGAGCCAGCCACCAGGCCCAGTACCAGAGCCTTCATCAGGAACAGTCGCTGAACAAAGCCAGGCGTCGCGCCAATGGCCATCAGGGTTCCAATCTCACGTCGGCGTTCGCGAACATTCGCCGCAATCGCGCTAGCGAGGCTGGCACCACCGACAAGGATCAGAGTTCCCAGAACAAACCAGGATGTCCCGGACATCAGCCGGTTGACGCCAACCTGCGTCTGCACGACTTGAGAGACAGTCACGACTCTGGCGTTAGGCAATAGCTTGCTCAGTTCCGGAACGAGATCTCCGGCTGCGTCTTCACAGCATCCGATGACCTCAATCGCACTGACAACTTCGCCGGATTTGGCCAGTTCCTGCACCGTATGCAGATGCGCAAAGACTCTCGAATCATCCACCGTTCCGGTCCGCGACAACGTCCCCAGAACCGTGAATGTTCCTCCCAGAAGTTTCACTGTGTCACCGTCAGAGAAAGCCGATCGCTCCGCCACGTCTGCACCAAGCACGATCTGATTCTTCTCAAGGTTCTCGATCGCGCGAGTTGTGTTCAGTGACTCAGGAGTTTTGTCCGCCTCTGATGGTTCATGGCTGGCCTTCTTGCAGCCGTCATGTTTCTTGGGAGTAAACAGGGCAGCGGTTTGCCACGCCTGCTGTGCCGTAAATTCGCTCTGCGGAAGAATTCCGGTCAGCGTCACTTCCAGTCCACCCAAGCTTGCGGGCATGCTGAGCTTCGGAGTGACCTTTTCGACGCCAGCCAGCCCCGCCATCAGCACTTCCGTGACATGCTCTTCCGGCAGAGTCTGACCGTTGCGATCGGCCGCATAGTAGTTCTGCAGCGATGCGTCTTTGGGAAGAATCAGGATGTTGGCTCCAAGGCTGGAGAGCTGCCGTGAGACTTCCTGTTCTGAATGAACCGTGACATGGCGAATGGCAACAAGAGCAGCCACACCCAGCAGG
>CAIXQV010000098.1 GCA_903921605.1 uncultured Planctomycetaceae bacterium
CGACGAATTGGATGTAAGGAAAATTGATTGCAGACGATCCGGGATTTGTACGTCTGTTGGTGTCGCTGGATGATCCCACAAGACAGCTTCACATGCGAGCGCAGCAGGTTGCGGTTTCCTGCGAACACCGGCCGGGTTACTGATGTTTGGGGCGAAGTTGGGATTCGAATAAAAAAACCCGGCTTCTTTGGAAAGCCGGGCTTCGCTGAAAATCTTTACACACGCGGCTTACTTGCCGCTGCGATGCTGTCGCTTGCGTTCGCTTTCGCTGAGCATCACCTTTCGCAGGCGAATCACCTGCGGAGTGACTTCAACGTACTCGTCCCACTCGATGTACTCCAGAGCCAGCTCCAGAGTCAGTTCGCGAGGTGGACGCAGCAGCATGGCGTCTTCTGCACCGGCTGAGCGAATGTTGGTTAGTTTCTTTTCGCGGATCGGATTGACGACCATGTCGTTGTCACGAACATTTTCGCCGATAATCATTCCGTCATAGACATCTTCGCCCGGACGCACAAACAAGTCTGCTCGTTCCTGCAGCTTCCACAAGGCGTAGGCAATCGCTTTGCCGTTGTCCTGTGAAATCAAGACACCGTTCTGGCGATGAGGAATCTCGCCTTCGATCGGGCGATACTCTTCAAAGCGGTGATGCATAATCGCTTCACCACGAGTTGCATTCAGCATCTTTGTTCGCATGCCGATCAGGCCGCGAGCAGGAATGCTGAATTCGACGTGAGTCATTCCGGTTGAAGTCGTGTTCATTACTTTGGCCTGGCCTCGGCGACCACCGACCAATTCCATCACAGGACCAAGGTCCGCACTCGGGACATCCACTTCCAGAAGTTCGTAAGGTTCGCACTTCTTGCCTTCGATTTCGCGAATGATCACTTCCGGCTTGCCGACAGACAGTTCATAACCTTCACGACGCATGGTTTCGATCAGTACGGCCAGATGCAGAACACCTCGACCGGAAACCTTGAAGGATTCCTTGTCTTCTGTCTCTTCAACTCGCAAGGCCACATTGGACTGAAGTTCACGGTAGAGCCGGTCACGCAGATTTCGGCTGGTGACGAACTTGCCATGCTGACCAACCAGTGGTGAGCTGTTAATCGTAAACTTCATCGACAGAGTCGGCTCGTCGACGGCAATGCGTTCAAGAGCGACCGGGTTCAAAATGTCAGCGATGGTGTCGCCAATTTCCGGATCCGGCAGGCCCGTTACAGCGACAATGTCACCAGCCTGTGCTTCCTCAGAATCAGCTCGTCCGAGGTTGTCGAACAATTGGACCTTGTCGACCTTAGCCATGGTCTTGGAGCCATCAGCTCGCATCATTGCGATCTGCTGACCGGACTTGATTCGACCCGCGGCGATTCGACCGGTCGCAATACGCCCGACATAACGCGACCATTCAAGCGAGGTGACCATCAACTGCAAAGGATCGTCCGGGCGAACAACAGGCCCCGGAATCTTCTCCAGAACCAGGTCCAGAAGCGGACGAACGTCGCCACCCTTGTTTGCAGGGTCATGCGTTGCATAACCTTCACGAGCACTGGTGTAGATGTACGGGAAGTCAAGAGTCTTGTCGTCAGCTCCCAGTTCAACCAGCAGGTCAAACGTTTGGGACAGGACTTCATCCGGACGACAGTCCTGACGGTCAATCTTGTTGATGACAACCATCAAAGATAGACCGCACTCCAGAGCTTTCTGAAGTACGAAGCGAGTTTGGGGGCGAGGTCCTTCGAAGGCATCGACAACGAGCAGTGCTCCGTCGGCCATCTTCAGAACGCGTTCAACTTCGCCACCGAAGTCTGCGTGTCCCGGAGTATCAATAATGTTGATTCGGACACCATTCCACATCATGGCGATGTTCTTCGCCAGAATCGTAATCCCGCGTTCGCGCTCGAGATCGTTGGAGTCCAGAATACAGGTTCCCATCCGCTGATTCTCGCGGAACATTCCGCTTTGCTTGATCAGGCAGTCCACGAGCGATGTTTTGCCGTGGTCAACGTGGGCGATAATGGCAATGTTGCGAACATCAGTACGGCGCAAAACGCCAGCGCTGTCGACAACTGACGGAAACTCAACAACAGACATGAAACTTACCCTGGGAAAACAACCGTCAGCAGCAGTGGTGACCGCAGAGGGCGTCGAGCATCGACGCCACCAGATTCCGCGAAAAGGACGGTCGAAAAGCGTGGGAATCCTACCGACTAACGCCCACAGAACGAAGACGTCCTTTTCAAATTCATTGTAAATTCTTCGTTAACGGACCGCGAACCCCCGCATTTTGCAGGGAATTCCAGCAGTTTTTCTGGCGACTGAGTTGCGGAATTTGATTTCCGGTTGGCCAACTACAGTCCCATTTCGCTCAAAAGATGGTCGGCTCCGTAAACTGTCCCTGTAATCCAGAGCACGTAACGGATGTCAACTCCGATCGAACGGCTGTAGTCCTTGTTCCACGCAAAGTCGTTAATTGTCGCTTCAAAACAGCGATCAAAATTCACTCCGACGAGATGACCGTTTTTGTTCAGCACCGGACTACCGGAGTTGCCTCCAGTTGTATCCGTGTCGTAAAGAATGGCGACCGGAACCTGTCCCAGGCGAGGATGCAGGAAGCGTCCGAACTCGCCGGCTTCGTATTTCTTCATCACGGCTTCCGGAGTAATGAACGGTTCGACTCCGGTTGTTTTCTCGATCACGCCTTTCAATGTTGAAATCGGAGTTCTGACCACTGCGTCGGCCGGCGAGTAGGCGCGAACTTGACCACAGGTAAACCTCAACGTGGCATTTGCGTCCGGGATAAAGCTGGTCGCGAGAAACTGCTGTTTCACTTCGACCAGCGAACCATAAAGTTGTCCGAGACGCCCATCCCGAGCCTTCTCGGTGTCGCGCAGTTTCAAATAGTAGGGATGCAAATTTACGATCAGGCTTAACAGAGGGTCTTCTGTCTTCCGCAGCTCATCCGGAGACTTCTTCAGGCAAGCTTCCACGAACGCCGGATCACCCAGTTGAGTTTTCTGAAGCATGTCCTTCGCGGCAGACTCCAGCGACTTCGCTTCAGAGAACAGAACCTTTAACGGCTCGATCTCATGCGATGCCGGGATCTTGCTTAATCGCCCCAGCATTCCGGCGAGCATGATCTCATCCGTCTCGCGATGCCAGTCAGACATCGCCACCTTAATTTCCTGACTGGACTGCGCAAAGTTGCGATCCATGTAAGGTGGCTCGCGATCCAGATCCGGCTTCGCGCGTTCGACGGAGGCGTCGAACATGAAATACCCAAACGAGGCGGCTCGACACGCCTGTCGAAGTTGCAGCAGATGAATCTCCAGAGCGCCGGCCGCCGACATTTCCTGATAGACGGATTCAATGTCTTTCAAGACCGTGCCGAAACGAGCTTTTCGTAGTGGATCGCTGTTGATGTAAGCCTGAAGTTCAGCCTCCTGCTGCATTCGAGTCGCCACGATCTTTGCTCGTCGAAGCCCCTGCAGTTGACCCCGCGATCGTTTTTCCACGTTGGCCAGCGACTTGCTGCGAGACGCGTGTTTGATAGCCACGGAGCGATCCGTGGCTCCGGCTTTCTCCATTTCCTGAATCTGCCACTGATAAAGTTCAACAGTCATTGGCAGTCGGATGTTCTGTTCGTAGTCCAGAAAACCAGCGGTCTTGTGGCGAGCTGTCCGGCCGGGATATCCGAGCAAAAATACTGCGTCGTTCTCATCCACACCTTCCGGAGCCACCTGAATGAATCGCTTCGGTTTGTACGGCACATTGTCTTTGGAATACGTCGCCGAAGAGCCGTCCGGAGCGGTGTAAGCTCGCATAAAGGAAAAGTCACCGGTGTGCCGCGGCCACTCCCAGTTATCCACCTCGCCGCCAAAATTGCCAACGGCAATCGGCGGGGCAAACACCAGCCGCACGTCTTTCAGAAACGTGTACTGGAACAAAACATAAGTCTTGCCGGCGAACATTTCAGCCACTTCTGCTCGCAAGCCGGGATGTTCTTTCTCCGCCGCAAGTTCCAATTCTTTGCGACGCTTGTCGATAGCCTTGGTGCGTTCCAGGAATGACATGTTGTCCTGTGCGGCCGACAAGACTTCTGCGGAAACATCGCGATAGTTTTCAGTGATGCGAACCTGATAATCCGGTGCTGAAATTTCCTGTTCACGATTTGCTGCGATGAATCCATTGGTGAGCAGATCGTTTTCAGCCGTGCTGGCTTTCTGGATCGCGTCAAAAGCACAATGATGATTAGTTATGATCAAACCATTTGGCGAGATGAATGATCCCGTGCAACCGTTCACGCGGCAGATCCCATCAACCAGACTGATCTGATTGGGATTGAAGAGCTGTTCCGCTGTCAGCTCAATGCCCTTTTCTTTGAGGTTAAGTCGCGGCAGTTCACTCATGGGATACATGCCGTCGTCAGCCTTGGCCGTCATGAGAACTCCTGAGACAATGATGCTGAAAACACACAGTGAGAAAATGGTTTTGGTCATTGGAGATCCTGTTCTGTCCGCTGATAGCACGTGGGCCGCACGTGTTATAGCATCCAAACGCAATTGTCTCACCGAGTAGCCGGATTCGTGAGAATTCGGGTGCTTTCCACGTTGATGCACCGAATTCTTACGAATCCGGCTACAAAGAAATTCCTCGGTCTTCCCCTGTGTGAAGTAAGGCCACCGGTGCCTGTCTCGACAACACGGGCAAATACCGGCGGCTAGCGCCGTACCGCTCACAGAAAAGCTTCTGAATCGCACGCGCATCACGGACGACTCGATGGATTGAGCCGTAGCCACACAGAAGGCAGCTTCGTGCGAATCAGATTCAGACTCGTCGCGGGAAGTCGATCCTGAGTCATCGGCACACAGATCGTGTCTTCGATGTCCAATCGCCTCGGAGAACGACCGTACTTGTATTCTCGATCCAATGAACCTTCAGTACTCAGGACAACACCTGCGGATCGTGGATTGGCGATGGAGATATAGAATTGATCCCTGGCCATCGTCGATTGCTGCTGGTCTGTTCCCTCTGGAGTCCTGCGAAACAACTTGCGCCGCGCGAGTTCTCGAAAGAGTTCTTTGGCGGTGAGTTCGGCAGGGTCGACAACGGCGATCTTCTCCGCGATCAGATTTGCAAAGGGGCGTTCACCATCTTTTTCGTAAGCGCGAAGGCGAGCAAAGCTGTCGAGTATCTCCTGACGCACAAGTGGGAAATGGGTGCATCCAAGAACGACGGTATCAATCGGCGTTGTCTGTCCGGATTTTTGGTGAGTACGAACAAGTGTCGTCACGTCGTAGCGAATATAGTTCTCGACAGAATTGAGCCGCAGCGATTTCGGCGACGAGATGTCTCCCTGGAGTCCCGTCGGATTAAAGCCGTAGACATCAAGCAGCTCGGGATCAATCATCGCAGTTTTGTGATCGATTGATGGGCCGTTGTAGACAGTTGCATTTGACAGGCCAGCTTCCGGCGAAACGACAAACGCCGGGTCGCCTTCGATGGCCGCCGCCAGTCCTACTGAACCCTGTTGGACAACGTCGGGCACACGTTTGCCCGCCAACCCGGTACTGCGACCAATCGCTTTGGGATAGGCATTACTGCTGCAGGTTCCGACGGTGGCCAGAACCGCGACGGTGCGTTTCTCCGTGGCTGTTTCAATCGACTCCGTTAAGCCGCGAGCACCGGCTTCAACAACTCCAATGACGAAGACCGGCACCTTCCATGCCTCGACCATCTGACGAATCTCATCAAGTCCCCAGGCCGTGGCCGTGTTGCAGGCGATGACGATCGCTTTGACCGGAGGCTTGTCGAATTTCGGTTCCTGGTCTTCCGTCGAATTCCAATAGCGACGGCCCAGCAGAAAGGCGGCGTCCTTCAGGATCAACTCCTTCAGATAAGTCTGGCGCTTTACTGCCGGGTAATTTCCATAGGGCATGTTGACCTGATCGCCAAAGTAGATAAACCGTTCGTTTGCGAAGTCTTTCTTTCCGTCAGGCTTGGGTGAGTAGTTCTTGTTATCGAAGGCATCCAGAGAGTAAATCGCCTCCTGAACCGTTAATCCGCCGATGCCCGAATCGAAGACTCCGATTGGCAAGTCGCTGTTTTCGTCAGACCACGCTTTCAGATCCACAGAAAATGCTGCTCGGCCATCCGAGTGCTCCTGCGTGTGCTGAATGAACTGTGCAACGACGACCTTGGTTTCATCATCGTGGTCATCAGCGGATGTTGTGGCTGCTTGCGGCTTCTCGGTTGTCATCATCGCCGAAAACTGAGTCAGCCACTGCGAGATTACTGCGTCGCCAATGGAACTCGTAGGCTGATACTCGTCAGGCATCTTACCCCAGAAGAAACTGATCCAGCCGTCGGCGTGATCGCCACTGCGATCGATGAAGGCTTTCATTTCATCGTGAGAACACTTCAGCGGGAAGGTCTCTTCGACGATGACCGGCTTGCCGATTTGAAATCCCTTTAATGTCTCGAGGGCCTCATCAACTTTGCCGGCGGCCGGGTAAATATGCACGGCTAAGAAGTCAAGTTTCTCGGCGACTTTGAGCGGATCAAATCCCGAGGTAAGGCCGGGACGATCCAGACTCCAGTCGACAAAGCCTACGGTAATCAAATGCTGTTTGTCATGCTGACGAACAGCATTGACCATTTGATCGATCCACTGTTTGGCGGCCTCAGGGCGAGTTCTCCCGTTAGTGGATTTGGCGACGAACTGCACGAAGTGTTTTCCGGCAAACGCCGGACCCAGCCAGTCAGGTCCTGCTTTATCACCACCGATCACCGGTTCATTCATCAGGTCGTAACAGAACACGGCTGAGCTATCGCTGCAAACAGTTGCCACGGCTTCCCAGAGAACCTGCTGAGCATTCCAGCGGGCCTGTTCATCCAGCGCGTCGTACCATGCGGGGACGTCCTTCTTGTGATAACAGCCCAGCCCGGTCAGATCGAGATACAGCTTTGTTTCTTCGGCCAAAGTTAACAGTCGCTGCAGCTGTTTGAGTTCTTCTGCGTTCGCCTCCGTGGGAGACTTCATAAACTTGCCGAACTGCAGATGAATCCGCACCACATTCGCGCCGAGACTTTGCATGTCGCGAAAATCGTTTTCGACTCGGTCCCATTCCGAATGCCAATAGTCTTCCAGCAGGCGACCATCGGCATCATGATCGTAATTGAAGCCCATCGGTCGAAACGGAGCACTGGAATCGCCGCTGATGAAATGAGTTCCATCGGTGCTGACGCGAATCGCTGGTAAAGACTTGCCTTCATCAGCCGAGACCACGGAAGTTCCCAGAACAACAAGCAGAAATGTCGGTGCGATGAGCGAAAAAGATTTGGAACCGGACATGCTCTTCGGTACTCCCGTTTTGGTTCGGCTTCTGGTTGCTTTGCTTAGGTCATCGGCTTGAAGTTGGCAGTGTGACGTGCGATGGACTCTGCCATTCCTCCGGAGAGCTTAGCGGAAACGCCGAGTAAGGAAAAAGCGACAACTCGGATGGGTCGTTCCGGCGCTCTATATCCATGAACGGCAGTCCCGGTCAACGTCGCAGCAGGTTTCGATGCCTCCCGCGGCACCTGACATCCCGAAAGATCAAAACGTTTCTGGCCTGGACTTTGACGGTTATCTTGTCTGGGTAGGATCAAAAGATGGATTTCGGCATCAATTGCCATTCTATGAAGCAGAGTTTTTTAAGGCGTCAAAGTTAACCGTGCAAAATGCTGTGCGGAATTCATTCATGGGCCAACACGCACCGATTCTAACTCTTAATCGAAAGCAATCTGGCGGCAGAGACACCTGCTCACAGATATCCAGCTGACCGGACAACCGGAGGCCGGAGACCATTCCGTGGCAGCACGGACTAGCGCATCAATCAGGTCTCTGTCCAATCGTCACGGAAGGCGAAGGAAAAATGGCCCAGTTACGTAATCGCGTTGGGTGGAAAGCTCAGTTGGGGCTGGCTGCCGGGCTGTTCTATTGCCTTCCCTTGATGGCTCAGGACGAGCTGTATTCGCCGTCTTCATCGCGCCCCGCTAGTAACGCTCCAGAGTGGCTTTCGGGCGAAAGTGGTGTGGCTCGAGCCAGCTACCTCTTTGATCCTCCGCCTGAAGTACCTCCTGCGGGGATTCTTCCAGAAGGTGATGCCGCGTCGGAAGAAACTCCAGCGGGAGACTTCGAGAGCGAACTCAGCCGATTGCAGATGCGAATTGATCAGCTTGAAGCATCGGAAAAAAAACGAGTCGACTCGGACAAGAAGAAGAAGGACGAAGAGGCAAAGAAATCAGAAGGCTGGCAGGATATGTCCACCGACAAGTGGACGGTCAAGCTGGGTGGTCACGTTCAAGCGGAATACATCAATTGGGCGAACGCTGATCCGGCCATTGTGGGAACTCAGGACTACTTTGAATTCCGCCGCCTGCGCCTGGTGGCTGACGGAACAGGATATGGTCAGTGTGACTTCCGTCTGCAGATGACTCTTGAGCCCGAAACTGTGGGTTCCAGTCCAGCAGGCACAGTGACTTCGCCGGACGTCAAGGACGCGTACTTTTCGATGAACGAAATCCCCGGACTCGGGCGATTTCGTATCGGTAACTTCTTCGTCCCATTCAGTCTTGAACAAGTCACGAACGATACCAACAACATCTTCATGGAACGATCAATTCCAACGCAGGGAGTATTCGCTGCGGATCGCGAAGTTGGTATCGCACTGTACAACTGCACTGACGATCAAAGTGTGACATGGGCCAGTGGTGTGTTCTTTGACAGCATCAGCGAAGGCCTGAAAGAACGCATTGATGATAATCAGGGTGCCCGAGTTTCCGGGCGTTTAACCTGGACGCCGTTCTATGACGAACCCTCCAACGGCCGCTATATGATTCATACCGGCATTGGAGTTATGCACACTGAAGACCAGGATAAAAAAGTCAGCTTTCGCTCACGTCCGCAGATTCACGAGGGGCCGCGAATCATCGACAGCGGTAGTATCGATGCAGAGTCCTACACGACGGGGAATCTGGAGTTTGCTGCCGTGATGGGGCCGGTCACATTGCAGAGTGAAGCATTTCTCTGCAACGTGAATACGATGGCCTCCGGAACAGAAACAACGCAGGGCGCGTATGCTCATCTGAGTTATTTCCTGACCGGGGAAAATCGCATCTATGAGCGATTCGGGCAGCACGGTGCACAGTTCGGTCGCAATGTTCCGACGTCAAACTTCTTTATTGTTCCCGGTGCAATGAGCCCCGGAGCATGGGAAGTGAAGACTCGCTATTCGCATCTGAATCTTAACGAATTCAGTAAGGGCGAATACAACGATTTGACGACCGGCTTCAACTGGTACTGGAGTGATCGAACTCGAATCATGTTTGACTGGATTCATCCGGTGACAACAGGTTCGACCGTCTTTGGTGAAACAGAATCCGATCTGTTGGCGATGCGTTTCGACTTCAACTGGTGATGACTGCTCAGATGTCTCTCTTCATTTCACACGTCCCCACTGGAATTTGAAATTTCAAATTTGAGATCTCAAATTCAGTTCTGGCTGCCATAGGCGTAACTTCCATGAAGTCATCATCACGTCGACTGTTTCTGGGATCCATGATTGCGGCTGCGTTTGCACCAGTGCTCGCCAATGTTGGCAACGCCGCGGATCGTTGCTGCGCTCATTGCGGCTGCAGTGCCAATCGTTGTCGCAAAGTGTGTCGGCTGGTGCGAGAAGACAAGAAGATCACGACGACATGCTGGGGCATGCAGTGTGAAGAGATTTGTGTTCCGCACCCCAGCACTCCGGAATGCAAACACTGCGAAACAGTCTGCCCAAAGACACCGGAAGACAAGAACATCTGTGCGCAGCCAAAGAAGATCGTCTGGACATCCTGGATTCCCGGTTGTGGAGCGGATGTCTTTACGAAACGTAAGCTGATGAAGAAAACGGTGACAAAGACAGTCCCCTCATTCAAATGGGTGATTGAAGATGCTTGCCAGCAATGCATCACCGCGCTCGAGCCCGTGACTGTGCCCGAAGGCGTCACTGTCCCTGCCGCTCCTGAAATTGAAGGAGCCTATGTCGTGGCGGCGATCACAGAGAATTGACCCAAAGGCGAGCGGCAGGGCGTCAGCCCTCCGTGTCGATCGGGCTGCCAGACTTATCATTCCAGCCGTCGCGGCGATGCTAATTGTTTGAACGCAGAGTTCGCAGAGGAATACATTGAAGCGGATTTCCTCTGCGATCCTCTGCGGCCTCCGCGTTCAATCTGCGTTTATGGCCTCCGCAGCAGTATTTAGTAGAAGCGTCAGCGTGAGGAGTGCCGTTCTGGCCCATTTTCCTCACCTTCGAATCCGTCCTGGGACGCTGCACCCTGTTTGAAGTGTCGGCTAAGCATTGCAATCTGTACTCTTCGGCAAGAAAATCACATTCCTTGGTTGCGTCAATTCGCCCTCAAAGATAAAACACGACCAATTGGGTGATACTTATCCGGCGTCCGGAGTCCTTGAGTCGATGAAGCTCTCCAGAAAATCAGATTATGCACTGCGAGCCTTGTTTAGCTTAGTGGCGTATCGCGGCCAAGGGCCGATCTCAATTCGCACACTGGCTGAACAAAACGACATCCCTCGACGATTTCTTGAACAGATTATGCTGGACCTGAAGTCACGTGGTTGGGTGGAAAGTATCGCAGGGCGTGACGGAGGATTTGTTCTGGCAAAGCGGCCGGAAGAAATCACGATGGGAGAGATCGTTCGTCACTTTGACGGCATTTTAGCACCAATTTCCTGTGTTTCGACATCCGACTATGAGCCCTGTTCGCAGGAAGGTGTCTGCCGTTTTCGTCGTGTTATGCTGGATATTCGTAATTATATCGCTCGCCTGATGGATAGTGCGACCCTCTCATCGGTGTTCGCCGGGGCCATTGTAAGTCGTGAAGAGGTGTTCTCGGCAGAGCTGAATTATGGAGATGGCATCTAGCCGTCTCTCTTTTTTGCCTAAATATATCACCTATTTAGTGTTGATTGATTATTTGGATTTGGAATGACTTTCATGAAGAAGAGTTCCCTGGTTTTCCTGTTTCCACTCTTTTTGGCTGCCGTTGGATGTGGTTCCGCTGCCAACTCCTCAAAAGACGCTTCATCTGCGGCTGGCAATACCACAGGCAGCGAAGCGTCGGCTCCTGTCGAATTGCTGAATGTGTCCTATGACCCAACTCGCGAACTCTGGAAAGATCTCAACGAGAAATTCATTGCTCAGCAGGCGGCCAGTGGTAAGACCGTATCCATCAAGCAGTCGCATGGAGGTTCCGGCAGTCAGGCTCGAGCGGTTATCGATGGGCTTGAGGCCGATGTTGTGACTCTGGCGATGTGGTCGGACACAGAACAACTGCACAAGAAGGGGCTAATCAAGGACGGCTGGGAAGAGGCGTTGCCGAACCGCAGTTTGCCTTACACATCAACGATCGTCTTCGTTGTTCGGAAGGGAAACCCAAAGAGCATTAAGACGTGGGCAGATCTGTCTGGTTCAGGGATCGAAATCATCACACCGACCCCAAAAACTTCTGGCAACGGGAAGCTGGCGTTCCTGGCCGCTTGGGGCAGCGTGATCAGCAAAGGTGGCAGTGAAGATGAAGCACGAGCTTTCGTGACTCAGCTTTACAAGCAGGTTCCTGTACTCGATACCGCCGCTCGTGGAGCCACAACAACGTTTGCTCAGAAG
>CAIXQV010000099.1 GCA_903921605.1 uncultured Planctomycetaceae bacterium
ACCATGATCACGGCAGTCTTTTCGCTGTCAGGCTTTCCGCCGGTTTCTGCGCCCTGAGCAGCTCGCAGACGAAGCAGTCCGGGCAAGGTCAAGCTGGCAAATCCGCCAAGACCCATTCTCATGAAGCCACGTCGGCCGGACGAACCAAACACAGAAGGGCCTGGACAAACCGATGATGCAAAAAATGGATCACTCATGATTCATGACTCCGATGCACAGAATTGTAGGTTGGACATTCTTGTCCGACTGTGACTCGACGGGCAGGAATGCCCATCCTGCTGAAACTGATCACTAAGGAGCTTTCACGCGAATCGCGATCGGCTCCGACAAAATAATATCAACAGTATCTTTTGGTGTAGCAAGGTCGGTTGCCGCTTTGACTTTGGCTGCGGCGGCAGTCACTGCAGCATCAGCCGCCAGCTTCTTCGCCGTTGCATCGGCAACGGCCTTGTCAGCTTCCGCCTTCTTCTCCGAGGCTGCTGCCGCTGCCTCTTCGGTCAGCTTCTGAACTTCTGCAGTAATCGCGGTCGCTTCATCCGTAACTCGTTTCTGTTCAGCTTCAGCGGCGGCGATAGCGTCGGGGTTGTACCGATACTTTGCCACAGCACTGCCGTAAAATGTAATGAGGTAGTCGCCGGGTTGAGTTCCGAGAGCTTTCGTGTCCAGCACTGCTTCAGAAGTATCGGCTGTCAGAGAAACATCGAAGCGAGGATTCCCTTCGAAGCCGTCTCCGGATGTCTTCAGCTGGAGAATCGTTCCGGAGAACTCGGCTCGCTTTGTGTGCACCAGAGGGACCGTCAACTTCTCCCCGGCCGTCACTTCCCAGACTTTCTTTTCGCTCGGTGCGATTGAGATCGGAGCGAACTCGGACCCCGTCACTGAAACCGGCAGTCCGGTCACAAGTCGTGGGCTGGGAACTTCGCCCCATGAATCCACGATCGGCCACGCGTGGCTGGCCATATGCATTGGTCGTTTGAGTTCTGTTCCGTCGAGTGTTGACTTGCCATAGAACGTGACGTTGGCCAGCGATCGAGGAGCATTTTGATCGGCTGTCAGCAGCATAATGCCGCGAGTTTTTCCTTTTGGAATCTTCAGGCCCTGAGCCGTGACACCTTCAGGAAGTCCTTCCATCACCAGTTCGATGTCGCCATCAAAGCCGTCGCGGCGAACGGCCACAACTTCCAGAGCCACGGTGATTCCACCGCGAAGTGCGAGCGGTTTTGAAAGGGCATTTCGGTCACCGTTACGCAGCTCCATATGCAAGCCCCAGGCGGCGACGGCATAGTCCGGAGCCGCTTTGCGGATTACAAGGCGGTAAACATTTCGAGCATCGTTGCGAGTCCCGCCGAACAGATCCGAGATCTGCAGGCGATGCACGCCGTCTTCTTTGATCTCAAGTTTGCCAATGATATCGGCCGAGCCACCGTCGAACGGAGGCCCATCGTACGCGTAACCATTGCTGGACGGCTTCATTGGAGGAGCGATGTCGGTGAACTCAGCCACGTCCGTGATTTTCTGTTCGGCGCCTTCACCGGCGACATGCTGCACGAGAATTGAAGGATCGGTTGGACGTCCGAGTCGCTCTGAGGCTACTTCGACCCACCACACGTCGCCCTTTGTGGCGGTAAATTCAAACGTGTCGACATCGGCTGCCGGGAAGAAGCTGCCGGACAGATCACAAGGCAGAGTAATCTTCTGCACCTGAGCTGCCCCGTTGTTCGGTTCAACTTCTGCAAGCCCTGCAATCTCGGGAAGTCCCGCTGCTGGCCAGGAGAATGAGTTCACCGTCTTTGTTGACGCAAACATTGGCACGGGTGAGTCGGCCGGAATGTTCTGCAACGATAAGCGATAATAGTAAGCTGGACCACCTTTGAAGGTCAGTTCGTGAACCTTGATCGTGTGTTTACCATCTTCTTTGGCGGTAAAATCCAGAGTGCCTCCGCGACGTTCCACCATCAAATCTCGCCCAGCCGCGTCACCGATGATCAAGACAGCCTCAAGCTTGGAATCGATTCCTCGCGACGCCACATTGACGATGTACCGCTGACCTTTGACTGCATCGAATGTGTAGTGATCAACCGCGCGGTTCGTCATGACGGCATTGCAGATTGAATTGACCGCGACCGGCATCGCTGTCGGCAGAGTTGTGTTCGGTGTGGTCTGAACCAGTTCCTGCAAAGTGTCCACGCAGAAAACTCGTGAAGAAGTCACTCCCAAACGAGTCATCAGTCGGGCTTCATGGATTCCCGGAGGGCAATCTGCAGCGATCGTGACGATCCATTTGTTGGCTTCTGGTTGACCATTCGCGTCCAGCTTGGGTTTCGCCGTTAAGCCGGGATGCGTGAAGATCAGCTCACTGGCGTCTTCGAGGTTCTCGCCGGTGATGACAATCTCAACCTCAGAGCCCACTTTGCCGCCCATCGGCATCGTGGTCAAAAGCCGAGGCAACGGCAGGCAGACAGTTTGTGCTGAGGCTGACAGACTGCTCAGCAGCAAAGCACTGACAATCGCGAGACTTCGAATTCCGTGAGAAGCGATCTTCATAGCTATTCGTCTAATCAAATATCGGAGGTTGACTTTAATGACAGGTTGCAGCGGCGCCCGGAGGTGGCAAAGGGACAAAACAATTCGGAGGGCTGACGCCCTGCCGCTCGCCTTCTAGTGGTTGAACAAAAACTCTTTCGTATTGATCAGAGCCCAGATCAGATCCTGAAATTTTTCCTGACCAGCGCGTTGGACGTCGACAGGGTTGCCGGCGGAATCGAGTAACGGTTCCGCCAGATAATCCACAGCGACTTTCAATTCTTCAGCTTTTGGTTCTCGTGAAAACGCGACCATATAAAGTTCGCGAATTCGGTCTTCCGGCGGTTTGTCTGATTTTGACAACCGGTCTGCTCGCCCACTTCCCGTTGCCAGCTTGCCTTTGATATCCGCCGCATTCATCAGGTGAAGACTTTGAGCAAGGCTGGATGACTGAATTCGCTCACACTCACAGACGCTTTCATTTTCCGGGCGACCGAACACACGCAGAAAAGGTGAGGCGTTGTTATAGCTGTTATCTGGCAAAGCGATCGCGCGAGTTCCAGCGGGAAGATTCGGGAAGTCGGTTTTGGCACCCGTCAAATCGTCGATCGCATCCAGCATCACTTCCGCCTGAAGTCGACGTGGATAATAACGGGAGTAGTTTTGCACATCGGCGATGTTGTGCTCGTTTGGCGTTGCACTTAACTGATACGCGTTCGACTGCACGATCACCTTCACCAGCGACTTCAGATCAAAGTGGCTGTCGATGAAATGCTTTTCCAAAGCAGCCAGTAGTTCCGGATTCGTCGGCGGATTGGAGTCGCGAATATCGTCTTCCGGCTCGATGAGACCTCGTCGGAAGAAATGCTTCCAGTAACGATTCACCAAGGCTTTGGCGAAGAACGGGTTCTGCGGAGAACTCATCCAGTCTGCTAGCTTCAGTCGAGGATCTTCATCCGGGGCAATGGCAGGAATTGCATCGCCCAACGCTCCTGGTTTCAACGAAGCACCGGTCTTGATGTTCGTGGCCACAGCAACGCCGCGTTTGTGGAAGATCAGGTCTTCACCACGAGTCGCCGATGGTTTGCGTCCCACCTGCGTAAAGAACGCGGACAGACTGTAATAGTCATCCTGGCTCCAGCGTTCGAACGGATGATGATGACACTGAGCACATTGCATGCGCACACCGAGGAATAGCTGAGCCACATCTTCGAGCTGCTGCTTGGGCTCTTTCACTCGCTTGTACCAAGCCACCGGCGGATTCGCGATCACTGTACCCGTGGCCGCGAGCAGTTCTCGCACCATCTGGTCATAAGGCTTATTCGCCAGCAAACTGTCTCGCACCCACGCATAGAACGCGAAGTTGGACGTGATATCGCTGGCGTCGTCGCGACGATTCTTCAGCATCGCCGTCCATTTGTTGGCGAAGAAGTCCGCGTACTCGGGACTGCTCAGCAAGTTGTCGATCACCTGATCGCGCTTGTCAGCGGCTGTGTTCGCCAGGAAAGCACGTGATTCTTCTTCGGTCGGCAAACGGCCGGAGATATCCAGCGTAATTCGGCGGAGGTATGTGGCATCGTCGCAAACGGGCGAAGGCGGAACTCCGATCTCTTTGAGATTTGCAAACACCAGATCGTCAACGAAGTTCTTTGACGGCGGAACATTCTCAACGGGTGCACCCAGCGGGATGGATGCGTTGAAGACAGTGATTCGTCCCTGGTAGCGAACCATGATGGCCACCTTGCCCGGGATGTCAAGAACCTTCACGAGTCCTCGATCGGACACATCGGCCATGCTCTTATCGTTTGATTCGAACAGAGCCTGTTCGGTCACATCGCGTTCTGAACCATCCGAGTATTTCGCGACGGCCTTGAGCTGTTGTTCGGTGTTTCGCTGGACGGTGCCTCGTCCGGGTTGAACATCCACGGCAAGCAGCTTGGGAGCCACTTCACCATCGAACGTTGCCCCCTGACGAATCCAGTTCAGCAGGATCTGATAGGCCTGCGAATCAGCTTTGATTCGGAGTCCCCCGCCGTGCGGAGTTTTTCCGGACGCTTTGGTCAGCAGGAGGCTGTTTTCGGGAGCGGACAAGAACAGTCGGCGACCGCGATTTTCTTTGACGATGTGTTCGTAGTCTTCTTCCGCTTCAAAGCCCAATAGCGACAGATGAAAACCTTTTTGGCCGCCGCCCGCTTTAGCGTGGCATACTCCGGCGTTGCAACCGGCTTTGGTCAGCACAGGAACGACATCGTTCACGAAGCTAATGTTCGGAGAAGATTCCTGAGCGTGAATGGAGCCCGGAAGGACAGCGGCCGTCATGACGACGACGCACAGAGATAAACGACGAACGTGTTCGCCGAGTGGCAGCTTTGAGGCCATATCGTTACCGCTTCAGGCCAGAGGGAAGGATGCAGTCAGGAGTGACTACACGAAAATCAGGAGGGAGTCCGCGGGACCGGACCACTTGAATTTAATCGGAAAGGAGGGCATTCGTCTATCGTCAAACTGATTTTAAGGCCGGATTCCGGAATCGTCCTGCGGCAGCACTGCGGAGAGCCCTGTCTAATCGGGAGAACCGGAATGATGTTTTTTGTCACACATCGAGGATTGAAAGCCATCAGTCCTGGGGGTTGACTGGCTGCCGTCCGATGGCCATCCACCTCATTCTAAAGCCGATTCGAAGTTGCTCGGTGAGTACCGCTTGAAAGCCTGCTGGCGTCTGTTTACGCTCAGCAAAAGAGCTTGTCAGCGAGAAATCTGTTCATCGGTTGGAGAATTCTGTGGTCATTTCAGCCACTCGGTCGCGTCTGCGGCGGTTGTTTATCGACGCCTTCCTGCCAGCGATGCTCCTGGTTACCGTCGGATGCGGTGGTGGGGAAGAGGCGGCCACCGATTCTGCGGCTTCATCGGATGCCGCTGCTCCAGGTGGTGCGGCGGCTGGAATGCCAGCGGGCGACCCAGCTGCGCCGGGCATGACACCGGGCATG
>CAIXQV010000100.1 GCA_903921605.1 uncultured Planctomycetaceae bacterium
CTGAAGGTGACCCTGCCTCTCGGCATGAATCTTGGGGAATCGCAGATTAAGGGACTCGACAAGAATCCTCTGACTCGTGCCAAGATCGAGCTGGGGCGACAGTTGTACTTTGACACGCGATTGTCTGCCGACAATACGGTCAGTTGTGCCTCATGCCATCATCCTCAGGAAGGTTATTCTCGCCACACCGCGACCGGTGTAGGCATCAACGGTCAAAAAGGCGGACGTAATTCACCAGTGAGCTACAACCGTATTCTGAGTGGTCCACAGTTTTGGGATGGGCGAGCTGACTCATTGGAAGCTCAGGCCGTTGGCCCGATTCAGAATCCGATCGAAATGGGTTACACGCATGAAGCTTGTGTAACAGCATTGAAAGATATTCCGGGCTACGCGATGCAGTTCGAAAAGATCTTCCCTGGCGAAGGGTTAACCATCGAAGGCGTCGGTAAGGCGATTGCGTCTTTCGAGCGAAGTCTGGTTACAGGGCCTTCACCTTATGACTATTACGAAGCCTACAAGCGATTTGCCTCTTTGGCGGAAGAAGACCTGGCAGAGCTGAAGGATGATTCACCGGACACTTATGCTCAGTATGAGCAGCTTCAGATTCAGGTGCAGACCAATCCGATGTCAGACAGTGCGGTCCGAGGATTTGATCTTTTCTTCAGTAAGCGAGTCGGTTGTACGGCGTGTCATGTCGGAGCCAATATGGCTGACGAGCAGTACCATAACCTCGGAATTGGTATGTCTGCGAAGGAGCCGGATCTGGGCCGATTTGCTGAAACCAAAGTGGAAAAAGACAAGGGTGCGTTTAAGACGCCAACCGTTCGCAACGTTGCGTTGTCAGCTCCTTACATGCACGATGGAAGTCTGCAGACGCTGGAAGAAGTCGTTGAGCACTACAACAAGGGCGGCGACAAGAACAAATGGCTGAGCGACAAGATCGTGCCGCTCAAGCTGACGCCACAGGAGAAGATCGACCTCGTTGAGTTTATGCGAGCCTGCACGGGGACATTCCCGTTTGTCTCGACAGCTCGTTTGCCACAGTAAATAAGCTGCGGAAACAAAAACAGAAGATCGCTAAATGCAGAACGCCCCTGAGAAATCTCAGGGGCGTTCTTCGTTGGCCAACGAATCAGAAGCTGCCACTCAGGATGGTTGTCAGGCCAACTTTGATCACGACCTTTGAGCCTGCTGCGACAGCTGGAACCCTGCCGCCTCGCTCATTTGTTAGTTCAAGCTTCGCTCGGCCGAGAGTGATGACCGTGCTGCCGACTTGAGTTCCGTTGACAAAGAATGATGCCGTCAGACCATTGAGGCCGCGAAGGTTCTCGGCTTCGACAGAGAAGTTTGTACGGCTGGCAGACTGGTCGAGCTTGGCTTTTCCTTTGGCGACGGCAGGGCCTGCAGCCGTTGGTTTCAGGGTGGCGTTCAGAAGGGTTCGAGGTCCCTTAGCAAAAACATCAGCAGCGCTGGAAAGAACACCGGCAACGATCAGCATCACAATGGCACGACGAAGAATACTCATTTTTTGAACTCCGGATTTGGTGACTTCAGGAAACAGCATTGTTTGAAAATTGAAACACCGCGGGATTCTGCGGCAATTCAGCCTAACGAGATTGCGAGTGATTTCGCGTCTTCTCGTCCTCTGCCAGAAGGAGCGAAATCCGCTGAGCACATCCGCCAAAGAATTTTCCAAAGTTCTTCAAATGCCTGATATCCAGGGAAGTTCCTGAGATTTTGAGGCGGGTTGGCGGCAGAAATGCAGCTACCCTTCTAAGAGTTGTATATCGTGATATGACTCTGTTCCGGGGGATCTCCAGTGACCGACAATTCCGCATCTGAGCCGTCCGATGGTTCATTGCTTCGTCGCCTTCGAAAAGGGGAACAGGACGCTGCAACGCGTCTGTACCTCCGCTACGCGAAGCGACTGCATGGGTTGGCGACGGCTCAGACCGGGCAGGATCTGAAATCAAGAGTTGATGCCGAAGATATAGTGCAGTCCGTGTTTCGAACGTTCTTTCGGCGTGCTCAGGAAGGACATTACGAGGTTCCGGATGGCGAAGAAATCTGGAAGCTCTTTCTGGTTATCGGACTTCACAAGATCAGAGACGCCGCTGTCTTTCATCGAGCTGCCAAGCGAAACGCGGGGCGGACCACGGCCCTGGTTGGTGCTGGAGAATCAGTTGATCCTCCGGCTGCCGATCAGATGGCGGCGACAACATTGCGAATGGTCATTGACGAGATTCTGCTGAACCTCAATGACAGTCAAAAGGAGATCGTCACCATGCGAATGGAAGGCGCTCAGGTGGATGAGATTGCTCAGGCGACAAAGCGTTCGCATCGTACAGTAGAACGCACGCTGCAAAAGTTTCGAGAGTTATTGCAGAAGCAGATTCAGGAAGAACCCCGATCCAGGAGCGAGCAGGAATGACTGGCGGCGCCGAGAGCCTGTTTGGCGGAATCGAAGACATTATTGAGTCCTACGAAGATGCGTCTGCATCCGGACGCCCTGTCCGTATTCGTGACTATCTGCCTGGCAAGGATGATCCTGCCCGGCTGCAGGTGCTACAGGAGCTGATCCGTGTTGAGATGGATCGTTCTTTTCGCAATGGGATTCCGATTGCTCTTGAAGATTATCGAGCAGAGTATCCTGAACTTTTCGTCTCGCCGAAGATCCTCGCGCCGCTGGCCTTTGAAGAGTATCGACTGCGGTTGATGTCGGCTGAACCGGTCGACTCAGGAATTTTTTCCCGGAAGTACAATGTCGATACGAGTCAGTGGCCTAAGTCCGCTGCGAACTCACAGAAGACGGCTGAGACCGAACTGGATTCCGGTGTGCGAATCCGTTTGTCTCCGGGTGAAGCATTGTTGGATTTTCAGATCGTTGGTGAGCTGGGCCGAGGTACGTTTTCCCGAGTCTATCTGGCACGTCAGGTGTCCCTGTCGGGACGTCTCGTTGTGCTCAAAATTTCTTCCGTGCGTCTTCGCGAAGCTGAGCGTCTGGCGCGGCTGCAGCATACGAATATTGTTCCAATCTATTCGGTGCATGAATATCAGCAGCATTCCGTGCTGTGTATGCCATGGTTTGGGTCGGCAACACTCAAAGACGTGATTGAAACATTGCGGTCTTCGACACAACCCAAAGATGGCGGCTCATTGCTGAGCACGGTCACGGCATGTGATTCGAAGACACTGCTGGCAATGGCATCGTTGCCTGGGAAAGCGAAGGCGGAGCGTCAAAGTTCGGCTGTCAGCGAGTCGGAAACTTTGATGAGTGCTTCTCGATCTCCGTTGGCTGGGCTCAACCTTGAGCAGTCTGCCTTGTGGATCGTTCGGCAGCTGGCAGAAGGTCTGCAGCATGCTCATGCCAAAGGGATACTCCATCGTGACCTGAAGCCTGCCAATGTGCTGCTGACAGAAGATGGACAACCCATGATTCTGGACTTCAACCTTGCTGCGGAAGCTGAAGACTCGGTGGCAACGGATGAAATTGCTGGCGGCACATTGCCGTATATGAGCCCTGAACAGATCGCTTCCATCGATTCATTTCGCAGCGTCAACGTGGCTTCCGATGTGTATTCACTGGGCGTTATTCTGTTTGAATTGCTGACCGGTCGTCTGCCTTTCTCGAAGAATGAGGGCGATCGAAAGGCAATGATTGCGGAAAGATGGGCCGCCTCAATTGTCCCACGTCGGATCGTGCCGCGGCTGTCTGTCGATGCCGAGTCGGTCATTCAAAAGTGTCTGGCACCGGATCCTGCACACCGCTATCAGACAGCTCAGGAATTGTCGGACGATCTGGACAGGCATTTGCATCATCTGCCATTTCGATATGCGGCCAACAGATCTTTGGGCGAACGACTGCGCAAGTGGGGCCGCCGGCATCCACGAATCGCGTCCGTGTCCGGTGTTGTTGTGCTGAGCATTGCGGCGTTGTTGGGCATGGGAACTCTTTGGTGGCAGGGTCAACATCAACTGCAGATTGTTTCACTCAGGCAGCAGTACGGTGAATTCACTCGGCAGGTTCCGCAGCTTCACGCAGTGGCGTATTCAGCCGCCATCGGCGACGGCTCTCGTGATCTCGCCGTGCAAAACCTGAAGTCTGCACTTACCCCGTTCGGTGTTAGCAGTCCGGGCGAATCAGAAGCTGCGATGGCCCGGTTTTCCGGGGCCATTTCCGGCGACGAGGTTCTTCGGCTGAGTCGCGAAATTCAGGAACTGACGCTCTTTTTGAAGAAACTTGAAAGCAACAAGGATGCTTCAGAAAGTGTTACGCAGCAGTCAGCAACTCAAAATTCTGACGATTCGGGTTTGAGTCAGAGTGACAGCGTTGATGACTATTTGAAAGCGACACAACTGGTCTTCGATCATCGATTCGCGGAAGCCATGGGACTGCTGCAGGCCTTAAGTGATCGTTATCCAGATCGTTTTCCGATCTTGTTTCTGCGTGGGATCCTGGAACGGCTCCAGGGAGATCAGGAGGCTGCGGAATCATTGTTGACGGCGGCGATTGCTCTTGAACCAAACATTGCCCAGACGTGGTATCAGCGCGGGGCCGGTCGATTTCTTCGCAAGAAGTATGCAGAGGCCATCAGTGACTTCAGTCGGGTTCTGCAGATTGATCCCAGCCTTGATCAGGCTCGTGTGGCTCGAGCGATGGCCGGCCACGCTGCTGGAAGAATGCCTGAAGCTCTGGAGGATCTGAATGTTGCCATTCAACATGAATTCAGTGAAACGCGAATCTGGTTCCTGCGGTCCGCTGTGCATCAACAGTTGGGAAATCAGGAAGCCGCTGCGAAGGATCTTGAGGAGGGTTTACGTCGTACACCAAAGGACGATCGCAGTTGGGTTGCTCGCGGTTTGGCTCGTCTGCCAAATCAACCTGAAATGGCTCGGGCTGATTTTCTTGAAGCGATGAAACTTAATCCGACATCGCACGATGGCTATCGAAATCTTTCGATGGTCCTGTCGGAGTACCTGAAGCAGCCCGATGAGTCAGTGCGAGTGATTAGTGAGGCATTGATTCATCATCCTGAAGATGCCTATCTTTGGGCTGGGCGTGCTGTTCTGCACGCCCGAGCGGGGCGACGTGCTGAGGCAATTCAGGATGCTGTGGAGGCTCGAAAGTTGTCCAGCGACCCGTTGTTGATTTACATGGTTGCCTGCGTCTACTCCTTA
>CAIXQV010000101.1 GCA_903921605.1 uncultured Planctomycetaceae bacterium
ATTCCCGAAGTCGAGCTGTCGTTACTTAGGCGTTATGAATCCGTAAACAGGTTCATGAGATTCCTCCGATCGGTTGACCGCCGCTTTGGCTGTCCGTCTTTTTTCAACCATTTGGCACCTTTCCGGGAGGCCCGGAGGTTGCCACGATCTTTTATTGATCGCTATCGGGGACATGGTTGCCGCACCGATTCTTGTAGTAGTGATTATGTTAACGCAGCACACCGACATTTATTACGATGCGAGCTCAAAATCTCTTCTAATCAATCGAATCTCGCATCCTAGGCTTTTAAGATCGCGTGACAACGAACCCTCTAGGCTGACAATCACAACGTTGGTGCCTTTCTTCATGAGGTATTCGGCAAACGGCGCAAAGGCATGGTCACCCGATGCAATAACGACAGTCTCGAAGCGTTCAGGCAGGTTTCCCTCAAGGATCTCTTTGACCAGCACAATGTCTGCTCCGTCTTTGCCTGCCTTGAAACGGTGCTCGCCACCAGGCCAGCCAACATGCGCAGCTAGGGCATTGGCCTTTCCTGTAGCGATAATTGCGAGGTCTCGCGCAGATGGCTTGATGAGCTTTCTAACTTGGAAGGCTGCCCTGAAGGCGTCCATCGGGGTAATCAGTGCTTTGCCGACAAGGTTTTCTACGTCAGCTAGCAAGCAGGAGCGACCCTCTTTCAAAGACCTCTTCGTCTTCAATTTCATTGCAATCCTTTCACTCGGAAGAAGAGCAACACTACGTCTACTGAATACATTCCCGTGGCTCTGTTCGCCGATAGAGAATGAAGTGCTTCTCGCCATATAGTGCCGCTTAGCTGATGGCATTATCTGTTCCCACAACTGGGAACTGACAACTAATCGTCAGACTGGTCGAAGTCGAGTGGCGACATCTCCATGTTGAGCTCGTAGAGTCGCGCCGGTTTTCCGCGCTTGGTGTTGTCGACCTTCATGGTTTGACGAAGTAGCGGCATGTCTGATTGCAGCATTGAGCGCCTGAACTGGTCGGCCTGCGACTTTTCACCGCGGGCGACATCCCTGAAGTCTTGAAGATCACTTATGCGAAACTCGCTGCCGAACGGAAGCACCCCTAGGTAGCGGAACGGGTCGAGGCGACCGGTGAATGCGTGACGCAATTTGCGCCAGGCGTAGAACACCATGTCGTCGTGGTCGTGCCCGAGAATGGCCGGTTTGCCCAAATCTAAATTGGTTCGGCGTTCATGGCCGCGCTTTTGGTTTGGCGTGAGTCTGTAGCCGAAACGCGAAACACCGTCGAATTCTTCGAGCCCGCCGTTCTCTCGTTCCCAAACCTCGATGAATTCCGACGACGTGACGAGCTCAAGCCCGACCTCATAGCGACCGCCAAGAAACTGTCTCAGGTCTTCGAACGAGATCGCTCCCCAGTAGGGAATCGAAATTACGCGGTGGCCAACGTTTCGGTCTGCCTTATCGAAAATGCCAATTTGTCGAAGCCTGACCTTAGCTTTGACGCCTAGAACGTCGCGAACCACACGGATGGC
>CAIXQV010000102.1 GCA_903921605.1 uncultured Planctomycetaceae bacterium
CCCGGCCAGAGAAACTCTTTGATGTCCTGAATGGTGTCCCACGATTGAATCGACGTGCCGGAGTCCGAGTTGCCAGAAACAGCGTGATACTTGATTGCCACGCGCAGGGCACCTTCCCAGGGAGTGCCGATCACTTCCAGTTCATCCCACACCTGGATGACCCAGCGGCGACTATAGTCGAGCAGAACCCGGCAGGGAGCCTGGGACGGAAATGGCCAGAGGTAAGCCTTTTCCCTGAGAGCGCGGACCGCCGCGTCAGACAGTTCCTCTCCCGGATTGGCCCCCATTACCTTTTTTTCCGTGAACGGTTTCGCTGGTCTGGTTTCGATATTCTTCAGCTTACGACTACTCATTGGTGTTGATCCCTGTTCGCGATGTGATTCGAAAACTGTGGCTTGTAGTTTTGAGACACCGAGCCACATCGGTGCTTTTCTTTCGCCCTTCGAGGATTCCCTTGTGCGAACTACATCTCGCAGGTCAAGCCTTACTGTGATGACCGGCACGAGTCATCACCGTCCGCCAGCAGCTTGCGGCACTTGGGGCTATGCGGTTGACCGCCGCATTTGGTTTCAGATGACAGGTGGTCTTTTTTGGTCTTTCACATTCCGGGCGACAAGCCAACGAATGACCGATCGTTCGGTGTCAGTGAACTGAACCTCAGAGCCGCGATCGATCATGGCGGCAACGAACTCAATTTGTTCAGGATTGAGCCCTGTTGCGTGTTCATCGATCGCGGCCAGTGCCTCGCGGTACCACTCCCTCCGCATTGTGCATCCATTCTATAACAAGTACGGTTTAGACGTTGAAGAACCCCGCTTCCAGTTCAGTGGGCGTATCGCCATGAGACGACTCGGCTACCACCACAGCTAACTGTCGTTCGGTGGCAAATTTCTGAACTATTTTCTGGTTCGCCTCGTCGAGTGATTCCCAGATATGCTGTGGCAGGCCCACAACGGCGTTCAGTCCCGGCGTTGTCTTGCGGACACAGGTCGCGACCTGAATAGCTCGGACTGCCTGTTCTCCTGGACTCAGTTCGGAGAATTCAATGACTCCTCGCTTATGCTGGCAGCACAGTCTCATTTCATCGTTGACTGACCAGCCTTCGAGAACTGTCATCGCTTCCCGGAGCAGTGCAGGGAGTTTGGCGGCAGTGACCCGCACAGTTTCTGCCATGCGCTGTTCGGTCTTGATCCTCGATTCGATAATGGCCCGGCGTTTTCCGTTTTGCAGTTCAGCGTCAGCTTTCTGGTTGTGCGCGACTGCCCGATCGTAGAGTTCGGTGGATTGGTTGAACTCGGCGGCCAGCTCAGCGATCCGCTCCGGAGTGACACCTGTGGCGATGGTCGCCTGCAGGTCAATTAGAGCCTTCTGAGTTTTTCTGGCGGTATCCAGAGCATCAAGGCAACGAGTGTGCTCCTGGCGGACCAGCATGAGTTGCGTGTTCTTCATCGCCAGTTCGGTTTCGAGGGCGTAATACTCGGCCTCGATCCGCGCCACGGCCATTTCTCTTGCCTCCAGATCTCCCGGATCAATCATCCCGGCGATGGCTTCTGACGCCTTCTGTGCTTCGACAGCAGCTGATTCGGCTTTGTCCACGGCCGTCTTTCTGGCGGTCATGTCGCTGACGAATGGTTTCACGTCCATTTTGACGCAGTCTTCGGGGGCGATTGCCGGCGGAATGGCAGACAGTTCCCCTTCGGCCCGAGCGACGTTCGTTTCGATGGTCCGTGCCTTTTTCTGCAGCCATCGCTTCAGCGTGGCGACCAGCTCAACGGCCTTCATCCGGGTCGGGGTGAACTCTTCACAGAAGTCAGCAAAGAGTTCATCGCCCACGAGTGCCTTCACGGAGTCCTCGTCAACTTTGACCCCCGCCATGTTCAGAATCGCTTCGATGCGTCTGGCGTCGGCCGCCGCCGGATCCTTGACGCCGGGATCGATGAACTTCTGCAGGTCACCACCGTCTTCCATGACAACGAAAGTTTCCGCCTCGCCCTTTCTGGACAGTCGTTTGCCGATGCGGAGAGTCACACCCGGCATTTCCACACTGCCAGAACTGTGCCCGTCCCGCGGGGTGAGATCAGATCCAACATCAGAACCGCAGGCTGCCAGCACAGCGTTGATCGCTGTGGATTTCCCGGCACCATTTGCTCCGGTGACGCGTGTCAGGCGTCCCGGCGCAAGCGGCACTTCGAGTTCGTCGATCGGACCAACGTTTGAGATTTTTGCTACCAGTGTCTGAGTCATGCCCGCCTCCCGTGATGTTGAAGAATCGCAACTACATTAGTTGGATTTCCACGGTAAACGACTTCAGAGCCCGATCAGATCAATCTTTCAGCCAAAAACGAACTTATTCAACTGGCGTGGGAACGACAACGGTTTCCGCCCGGGCGTCTTCATCAACTCGAGGTAAACGAGTGACTTGATCCACGTAGAGACGTTGTTCCCGTGTGTGTCCCTGAGACGGTCAAACCAATCCTGAGGTACGACAAGCTGCTTGATGCAATCGTTGGTGCCTTCAATAGCAGTGGCTGAGGCGGCCGGCATCTTCTTGTGACTCTCCCGCCATTCTGGTGGCGGTGTCAGCGGATCGTTTTTGCCAGTCGTGATCTTCACATAGATCAGATCTCGTATGATTGCGCTGATCTTCCTCTGGCCCCAGAGTTTCAACATGCGGTCGTACCAGTCGACCGGAAATCTGATGGCTATGCTCTTGACTGGAATCTGAGTTCTTCGCTCATCACTAAAGAACTGAATGACCAGTTCCAATGCAACGTCGCTGACCTCGCGCCGTGTCACCGTCTCAATCCGGCAGGCGACGTCCTCCGGTATCGAGAGAGTTACTGTCCTGTTTTTTTTCATGTTACACCTCCCCGTGGCTATGCAGACTAAGGCCAAACGCAGGGGTGCGGTATCGACTGCCACAAATTCAGACATATTTTTCTAAATTGGTTTACCCTCCGTCACAAACCTCCTCAGAAACGTACCAGATTAACTACACCTCGACATCGCGGATGAAGCGGGTTTCGATTCCTCCGAACGTGTGTCTGGCAGGCGATGGTGAAAGCCAGACGTGCTGCATCTGGCCGAAATAGGATTGGTTTGGAATAGCCTTGCGGGTTTCGGTTTGAGGAATTTCGATCAGCCAGTACGGATCTGAGCCTATGTTCTCAAAAAACGTGACCGTCATCCTGATTTCATTATTGTTTCCGAGCCGAGCGAGTGCCCCGGTGATCGTCGCGTCCCTGAACAGCAACGTCCCTTTGCCGTACACACGATTTCCACCCGAATCCAGAGACAGCACCCGGATCGCTTTCGACAGCAGAGAGATGTAATCGTCCCCCTGAATCAGCTGGGCGGGAAAGCCCACGATGTCTTCCTGCGACGTTTGAATTGAGGCGATGATGTTCATGAAGAATACCTGCATCCTGGTGAGAGCGGAGCCCGAAAATTCTGAGACAGGCGTGACGATGAGTGCCACCGAGTCGCCGGCCGCCACGATGAAGACAGCGGCAGCTTCGATTGTGAGCGTTTTTGTCGCGGCCACATACCCCGAGACGGTGACCTTGGCCTTCTGATTTGACGTAACTGCGTCAGTGATGATCGCCGTGCAATTCAGGTAGGCGTTATTGTCCGGCGATCCTGTCGTCAGCACGAACACGGTCTGACTGGTGACAGACGCGATCGTGGTTTGCAGCATCATTTGCGGTTCGGATGCGGCAGATCCCCACGCGATGTCTCCATGGTGCCGGAGTTCCTGCAGCGAATCGGTCGTGTTGTTGAATGCCCCTGCTCCGGATCCGCCACTGGCGTTAATTTCCGCCAGTTCAGCCGCATTGTCCGTCTGGATCGCTGCATCCTTCCTCGTGATAAGCTGGAACAGCTTTCTGAGAAACGTGCGGAGGTTCGTCAGGGCGGTCGAAGTCGCGTAATCCGCCGCAGGCAGTGTTCTGGCACTAAGAGTCGCCGCTGCGGTGACTCCGGACTCGGCCATGACTTCCGCAAGTGTGTCTGAGCCAATTCCCAGGATTCCCGAGGCCGGGCACAACCCCGAGGAATCGAGGATGGTCGCCGACAGTGTTTCAGTCCATGTCTCTGCCACGGTCGCTGTGAACCAGCCGGAGGTGCCTGATTCAGACAGCGTGTCTCCTCCGGCATTCAGCAGGGAAAAGTCAGAACACTTCCTTAGCCACAGAGTGAACCCTGTAACTTGGGAAAGCTGCGGCAGGTAGCATTTGACTATCGTGGTCATGCTGCTTCAATCTTTGCCTCGGCAAGAAGTTCGAGACACTGAGCTTTGATCAGCAGTGTGAGCCGTGGCAGCAATTCCACGAATTGCTTGAGCGCAGAGATATCCTCGAGGTCGAGCTCCAGTTCCTTGCCTTTCGCCATTGCTGTCGCCCAGCCATACAGCTTGATGACTTGTTTTTCAGCCGACGCTGTCGCAATGTGATCAGCGAGGATCCTCCCCAGCTGCACCTTATTGCCTGCCTCGTCAACGATTTCTTCCCCAGTGATCGACCGAGACGGAACATCAAACTGGATCTTGTATTTTTTAGACATCATCAACTCCTGAGTGTGATAAGGCTGATTCATTTTCCGCATCCCGGAGCGCCTTGATCTCCGTAGCTGCCGTGATGATTCCAGTCATCACCTGATTGATAGCCGCCGCAAGTACAGGAGATTTCGCAGCATCCGCCATCAGGTCATTCGACTCCAATCGCAACGTTGCATCCTGCCCTGTGACGGGATTAATAAAGTACACGGTGCCCGCATCATCGAGCGGATGCCCCTCAGCAACCGCGGTCCACTTGCCCCCGCGCGGCACGTGCAGAACAACCGCTCCGATCCAGAGTTTTTCCGCTCTGGCTGGTGGAATGATTTTCTCTGGAACAACCAGCGTTTCTTCTGCTGTGAGTTGCACCGGCATCAGTCGATTCTCCCCAAAACGGTTCAATTTTTTATACGCTGTTTTCCGTGACTACCACGCAAGTGCAAGACGCTTCCACACATTCGTTGCCGTACAGATAAAGAGATAACTCGCATTCCAACAAATCTCACCAGCGGCACCCGTGTCCGTTGCACTGCTTATGGTCCGTGCCGTGCGGAGCCGCATCGTGTTGCCATTGATGTCTAAGGGCTGCGTGGGAGCGGTTACATTTCCAATCCCAACTTTGCCGTCGTCGGCAATAAAGAACCGCGTAACGGGTGTGACCGAGCCAATTGGAGTTGTGTTGATACGAAAATTAGTACCCTGTGCCGTTGGTGTGTAGTTCTCGGCAGCGTACATCAATAAAGCACACCCCCACTGTGTATGAAACGCCTTCGCACCGCCACCTCCGTCGTGGTATCCCATCGTAGCCCAGAACCCAACCAGATCGTTCACCACCACTTCGGATGGCAATGCCAATGTTCCGTTGGCTCGCCGCGATCGCATGCCGCTGTGCGTACCATACGAGTCGAACCACAGGTTGCCGGTGCGGATGTAAAGCTGGTCGTCGATGACGACCTGCCCGGACAATGTAGTTCCCCCAGTAACCGCAAAGCTGGTGCTGCAAGTCACTCCGTCAGAGAACGTGAAACCGGCAGAACCCCCAACTGCGTCGAACGTGACCGCACCCGCTGAGCTAACCGTGGTTGAATAATAGTTCAAAGCGTTGAACCCAATTCTCAACTGTTCGGTTGTTGAGACTACATGCGTCCTCGCAGAAATCGTTGCTCCGGTTCCTATGCCTACGTCACCAGCCGATCCAATACGCATTCGCTCTGTCGGTGTGCCAGTGGTCGTATCAGTGGCAAAGGTGATAGCCGCGTTTGCGACCGTTGCACTCTCAGAGACACTCGATATCCATGCCTTGATTCCAGCACCCGGCGAAGTCCCGTCAGCAGACCAGAAGGCAATCTTTCCGAGCACCTGACCGATACCGCTTAACGTACTGTTGTCGCGGAACAGCAACGTGTTGTTTTCCGCTCCGGAGGCGTTGCTCCCCGCAATGCCGACTAAGCCAGCATTCGTGTAGGAAGTACTGTATACCCCGAACCATGTTGTGCC
>CAIXQV010000103.1 GCA_903921605.1 uncultured Planctomycetaceae bacterium
CCGTCGATCACGTTACCCAAAGAGTACATCAGCGCTCAAACAACTCCGCTTAAGCTGAGCTGGACTTCCGATTCAAAGTCAGCTGATTTGACGGTGCCGCAGAAACTGCAGAACTCGAAGTAGACCTGGTCGTTGAGTGCATCAGTCCAAAGTGCAGACAGTAGAAAATACCGAGCGGCGATCAGACAATGAGAGCTGCCGGGGTTTGAAGGTATTGTCGAGAATATATTGGCGGCCAGTGAGCAGGAGTCGGTGACGAGTGATCTGGACTCGAATCATTTTCTTTCTTAGCGCAGTCGCGGTCGTGTTTGTTGGCCTTGCTTCGCGTCGATATCAAGCGGTCTTGCCGGAGTTCGTTGGTGAGTACGCCGGTGATACGCTGTGGGCATTGATGCTCTCCCTGCTGGTGAGTGCTTTGCTCGCTGGCCGAACAGTGGCTTATCGAGCGACGATCTCGTTGGTTCTCGCATTTCTCGTCGAGATCAGCCAGCTGTACCACGCTCCCTGGATCGACAGCATTCGCAACACAACGCTGGGCGGATTGGTACTTGGTTTCGCATTCTTGTGGACCGATCTTGTGTGCTACACCGTCGGGATCATCATCGGAGCAGTTGCCGAGTTCGGTCTACGCCGTGCCGTGAACCAAGAACCGTAAAGCGTTTCGGGACTGTAAAACGACAGTGATGTTGCGAACAGAATTGTTCCGGGAGCGGCACGGGCATGAACAACTCTTGGTCAGGATCGTTCCAAAATACAATGCGGTGCCCTTCCTCGTTGATGAGACGTTCGAACGCCGTGCGGATTTGACTCAGGTCGCTCATTCGTTGCTTACCTGCCGGGCCAACCGGGCTTACTTTGAACCCCGGAATGCCGAAATGCCCGCCCGGTCAACTGCATCCAGTGCTTCAGCAAAAACAATCAACGATGTCACGATTCCTTCTCTGCCTTATTCCATCTCCGTACAAATTGCCGACACTCCCTGTCCTGCGGCGTCAATGAATTCATGCCCTGCTCTCCGAAATGGAACCTTTGCCTGAGTGGTTTCGGCAGATCTTTGAGCCGTCAAATTCCAATTGTTTGGTGCGATCGTCACATCCGATACTCAAGGAACCACGCCGTTTACGCCTTTGCGCCGATGCAGGTCAAAATGAACCGCTGCTTCCTGATCCTCATCACTCTCGCAACGATCGCAGCGGCAGAAACGGCCAAAGCGCAGTACGCTCCTGATCCGTGGATGACGCGCATCTCCGCACGCCATGTGGCTGGTGAAGGAGTGGGACACACGAACAGCTACAGTTCTCTTGACTGGTTTGTTCCACTACTGCCCGCCGAATCTGATTCGACGATGTGGTTCGGTGACGTTCGCGGATTGATTTTCAATGACGGAGAGTTCGGGAGCAATATGGGATCCGGTTATCGCTGGTTCGTAGAAGATCAAAATCGGATCTACGGCATCAATGGTTACTGGGATACGCGCAAAGACAATTCGCTTTTGTTCAATCAGGCAGGAATTGGCGTGGAATCGCTCGGACAGATCTTTGACTTCCGAGCGAACGGCTACACGCCAGCAGTCTACGATACGTATCAGCATCAGTTGGGGACGGCCTACTTTCAGGACAACCGCCTCTTTGTTGCCTCGACCGCCGCGCTTTCAGGTATGGATGCGGAAGCAG
>CAIXQV010000104.1 GCA_903921605.1 uncultured Planctomycetaceae bacterium
CGTTTGACCAGTCTCTGATTGGTCGACAAGGGTTTCTGCTCGGAATCATTCACCCGTTTCTGTACGCCAAGGCAATCAAAAAGGCTTTCGGGTCAGATTGGGCGCAGGCAAAGTCGATCTTCCCGACAGAGCAGGATCTGTTCAACACGCAGACCGAATTGGATGCCGATGAAAACTGGGTCCGGATGGAGAAGATCGGAAAGCTGGCCGTCACCGATGTTCACGGTGGAGTGAATCGCGAAGAGGACAGCGTATTCATGCCGGAATGGATCAATAAGGTTCCAGGCGTCGGCGGGAGTGAACGAGCTGGCTCAGCGTTCATCAATACTCAACGCCGGCTTGTCTTCCGAAGTCTGGTCGAAAAGCTATCCAAGAAATTGGACGGTAAGCGATCCATCAGCAATGCGGAGCTTCGTGTTATCGGAAACTTCGTGAACATTTCTTCCGGCCGTGGAAGTATGGGCAAGTACGCCAATTCGCTCGAAGCGATGACAATGCTGTTCTTCTCGCCTCGCTGGTGGGCAAGCCGTCTTGCGTGGCTGTCCGGTCAGCCGATGTGGCACAACACGGGATGGTTCGGCGGCGAGGGAGCTTCCCGGGAAGTCCGTGCGATGGTTGCCGTGGAAATGACGAAGCAGGTTGCGGCACAGATGGCCATCATGGGAATCGCAGCTGCTGCGCTGACTGCGGCCTACGGGGCTGGTGGCGACGATGAGGAATGGCAGTTCTATTACGATCCGCGTCATCCAGACTTCGGAAAGATTCGCATTGGCCGAACGATGATCGACATGACTCCGGGGCTTGCACAGCACGCATCATTGATAGCCAGAATGTTCGGAACTGAGGTTCGACGATGGGAGGGAGCTTCAGAAGCCAAGACCGGAACAATCCTGATGAACTACGGCCGAGGGAAGCTGGCTCCTATTCCGTCCATGGTTGCGGATTTTATGTCGGACAATAAGCAGTCACTGTCTGGAACAAAGGCCGGTTCAGGTGAATGGTTCTACGATCGACTTTCACCACTGATCGTTCAAGACGTCATCAAATCCACGAAGGAGGAAGGGATTCCAATGGGGACTGCTCTTTCGCTAATGATGTTCTTCGGGATTGGAGCCCAAACTCGTGAAGAACGTGTCAAAGCCCGTGGCGACCTGGCCAATGAACTGCGGGCCGCACGAAAGCAGGGGAAATCTCAGGATCAGATTCAGAAGATCGTCAAGGAACATCTGAAGAACGCGGCGAAGTCTGAAGCCAAAGAAGACCTGCGAACCGCGGATCCGGAAACGATGGCCGAGATCCAGAAGGTGATTGCTGGGGAAGCATCTCCCGCACTCATTGAGGCAATGGAGAAAGAGAAGGGTGATATCGCACTCAGGGCAGTTGAAAAGCTGTCGTCAGAAGATCGGGCCAACAAGAAGGGGACCGGCGAGGACGATGGGATCCAGACGTCTCGCGAGATTCTCCGTTCGATTGCCCCAACAGCGGAAGAGGCAATCGAACTCTTCGAGAATGCGTACAAAGCGAAGTACGGCCGACTGACGGAACTGGTAGGAGAAAAGGGGCACAAACATTATGTCCCGAAGAAGAATGTTCGCGCTGCTCGAATACGAATCAGGGCGATGTACGGCAAATAAAAAAGGCGGCTGGTGTTGCCCAGCCGCCTTTCTCTTATCGTAGTCGTCGTGTAAGAGCCCTGATGTCAATTTCATCAGGCCCAATCCACACGACCTCGTAACGGCCATCAGGAAGGTTCGTAAAGGTAATCCACTTGAGTTGTTTCGCGGAGTACATATATGTCTTCACTGTCCTAGAGGCCAACCCCCCGCATTCGCTGGAATCCACAATTCCACCGGCTTTAAGCACAGCGATGAAGCTGAGCATTGCTGCAGATGGTTTTCGATATGTGACCGGCTCAATTGATAAGATGGTATCGCCGTCCATTGTGACGATGCCCTCGCGAATGAAACGGCGGATAGCAGAGAGGGCTGCGGATTCCGGACTTGCATAAATCTTCGCAATGACATGCCACGGGATGATGCGTGCAATCCTCGCTATGGCAAAGCTCTTATCACACGGAACATTATCCGCGACAATCTGCCTTGCGTTGGCTAACCATTTGTCAGGATTGATTTCAGCTTTTTTGTTATAGCGTCCCATCGGATGAGTACCTCCTTTCCATCCTGTTCATCCAGTTGCAGCTGACTGAGAACCGTTCGCCCTTCAACAAGGTTTTCAATCTTTGAAAGAACAGCCATCATCTGAGAGCGGATGGGGCGTTCGATAACCTTACTGGCTGGCCCTCGTCGCGTTTCAGCAGATTCATACATTTGCTGAACAAGTCGCAGTTTCGCGGCTTCATTGGTAGCCGTAGAGATCGCGGTGTTTAGTTCGCTGATCTCTGTCGTGCTTGGGACACGTTTCGCGATGTACGACGCAACAACCTTAAACAAAGGTGCGGATTTGGTGTGCTGCCACACATTCATGAGGGCAGTTGCCGAGACAGCTGAAGGGATGACGATCCCAAGATCCGCAGCTTTATCACGAACTTCATGAGAGCGGAGGTGGGAGCGAAGAAGACTTTCGTCAACCTTCATATTCGCAGCAGCGTCAGCAACCTTCAAACCGCTAAGGCGGACGAGATCGACAGCCTGGGCTATACGCTGAGCCCGATCCCCCCGAAGACCCTCAATCGAATTCAACGCCGGGCACAGCACACGGAATTCAGTGTCGTTGCATTCAACAACAATTGCCCTGAACTCTGTGCATCCGTTGATTGTTGCGGCTTCATGGCGATGATTTCCGCCCGCGATCACGTACTTAGCCGAACCTTTGAGTTTCGCGAGAACAATCGCCGGGAACACGCTTCCTCGTTTCATCGAAATGGCGTAGTCGTCCACCATTTCTTTAACAACGCTGACAGGACGCGCTCTATTTTGTCGGGACTTAGGAACATCAATCGCACTGGCCGGAATGTTTCGATAGACGGGATTTAATCCAAGTCTTCTGCACTCCACTTCCGCTAATTCATGATTAACAAATTCCACGGTACACACTCCAAAGAAAAACCCGCTCTTTCCGGGGCAAGCAGAAAGGCGGGTTTCTCTGAATGGGATTTTCTCCCAAACACGTTCTGTTAGCACCTCTTGCCAGATGCCGTTGGTGAAACGTTATGGCAAGTCGGAATAGGTGTCAATAGCTGTGATCACAATTACCCATGATGACTGGAGTTTTCACGTGCGATAGCTTCAGCTTTGTCGGTGGCTTCCTGAAATCCGATGATACGGCCTTTCATCATCCCCACTTCTGAACTCAGTGAAATGACCTGCTGAATAAGCACGTTCATTCGTTCGGCACTGGCCTTGTTGTCCGCGTCGTAACGCTCTGCGGCTCGCTTGTGTTCCGCTTCGCATTTCTCAAGGGCCGCGTCAGTCGCTTTGCTCAGGGCGTTGTTCCGGTCCCAAAGGACTTTCACTGCACCAGTCAGCGCGGCAAGCAGAGTACCACCAGCCCCAACAACGACGGGATCTGAAACATCTATCATGGATGTTCCAAGGAGAAACAGTCCGGTTGACACAGCACCAATAACAGCTTCAGTAAGAGCATTCATCGGCCAGATTCCTTCTGTATGTAAAAAAACCGGCTAACCGCCATTGGCGGTTGCCGGTAGTTTTAGTCCTGTCCATGGACTAACGTTTCAGGCCAGCTTGCTCACTGGTCACGCCATTATCGCGTGCAGCGGAGCCAAGTCCCATCAGGGCGAACCCCGCGAAGATTTCAGGGATTGAAGGATTCGTTTTCGGATCAGAATCAAAAGCCGTCATTGCCTCGGCCAGAACGATCATCAGTCCAGAAATGATTCCGAACATTGTGGTTCGCCATGATGCACCCATGTTTCATACTCCTTTGGTGTCTATCGCCTGTAAATCCAGATGTCACCAATCTGAGTCATCGACAGTCCCGGAATCTCGTGATATGGGCTGGCAACAACCCTCAATGGTTTTAACTTCGGCGAGAGTTTAGCGAGCAACGGCGGGTAGAGGTAGGTTGTGGCTACGGTCGCCTCCGTGAAATCGAAATCGAGGGCGTCGCCGATCTTAATCGTGATCATGTGATCAAAACCGGCGTTTTTCACGGCGTGCCGTGCCACCATTGCTCTGGCGGTGTCGAGTTCAACCCCAATTCCTCGGGTTCCTCGCTTGGCGGCGGCGATGAGGATTCTCGCATCTCCGCAACCAAGGTCTGCCAAAACGTCTGAATTCCGTAGGCCAATTTGATCCAGCATAGTCTCAACCAGAGCATGGGGCGTTCCTTCCTGATCAGGGGTGACTTGCGTCTGAGACCGTTCAAACGCTTTTTTCTGATTCCGGTATTCCTGCTGCATCCCACGAATTGACCGGCACATTGAGCAGTTGCAGTTTCGGTTGTACGTCTCCAGATCGATCATTCCCCAGCCTGGCCACTGGATGTAGCGAACAGGTGCAGAGACGTTTGCGGCCGGAGCGATGACGACCGGATTCACAACGGCCGTAGAAGGTGTCGCCAGCTGCAACATGCCAATGGCGGTTGATGAATCAATGTAGCCATACTGAGGCTCAGAAAGCCAGCGGCCGGTTTCCCAGTCGATGACCACGAATGCAGGATATCCCCGAATCTTGCTCCCGTACTGATTCCGGTTCGCGGAATTCGTCATCTCGTATTCGCGGACCGTGTAACCTTGCTGCTCCACCTTCCACTTCTCGGAGTTCTTCCATCGCTGGCATGGTCCGCAATACGTCGCGGTGAACATGGCCAGATAGGACTTGGGAGACGTTAATTGTGGGGCAGGAACTGAAACAGAAGGCGAATCATGTTCAACGAATGGCGGAAGATCGGGCAGCGGATCCGGCTTCTGTGATTCGGCCGGCACGATCGCAGCTGGTGGTGGAGTGACGACCGGCCCGTTTCCGGAAACCACGATCGATCGACCATCGCTGGAGACTACCTGGGCACTGGCCGAGGAACAGCACAGCATGATAGCCAGCAGGATCATCGGGAATCGCTCTTTGAACTTCGTCACCAGCCAGTTGATTGTGGCGTTCTGAACCGCGTCACTAACCTGCAGATCGCGAAGCTGTTTCTGAACTCCGATTCCCGTGTCTGGCGGATTCGGTGGAACCGGCACATCGCCGCCTCCTGGAATCGGAACCGGAACGCCACCAAATTGGCCCTTCAGCCACTGCGTTGAAGGATCGTTCGGAACCCATTCAGTCGGAAGGTTATTCACGATACTCGGATTCATGACGCCGCCGTTCGTGTGTCCGCGGCCGCAGTTGTGACCAAGCTCGTGCTTAATCAGGGTTGTCCACTGAGTGATAATCGCGGCAGTGTCAGATCCTCCGCGATACGTGTTCAGGAACTTGCACCAGATTTTGCCGCCGCATTGTTCGCCAGTACCGACGATGGCCAAGCCAATCCAGCCATCCGAATTGTTCACGAAAGACATCTCGGTGTTGATGTTTCCGTTGAAGTTTTCGCCAGTGATCATATCCCGGCCGTCTTTGACGAATCGGAACAACAATCCTACACCGGCGTATGCCTTCTGCACGTTCTTCAAAACATCCCCGAATATCAACTTGAGAAATCCGGGAAGACCTGAAGTATCAACACCGACGGTCGCGCAATGGAAATTTCCAACTTCATGACATCCTTTCCAATTCCCTGTCCCGAACGCTGGCTGGGCAGCATCACGCTGCATTCGCAATACGACCGATTGAAGATTCGGATCTTCGTAAAGGAATTCTGTTCCGGGAGGCGGAATGTAATCCGGAATCGGACATCGGCAATTGGTTTCCAACAGCATGGCCGTCATCGCGGGACCAATCTCCCCGTCAAAGACGGGTGTCCGTCCATGCTGATCGAGAACGTGTTTCGTGTAGCGAGTGGCATCCATGCGGGACATGGAAATCATGGCCGCAATCACGACAGGATCATCCGGCTTCAGCAGCTTCAAGTCCACCTGCTTGATTGCTTTGCCGTCGGTGTTATCCGGGGACCAGAAGTGACCAGTTTCCCACGCTACCCGGATTGCGAATTGGGAAATGGATTCATTGGGTAAACGCGGCACAATTAAGCTCCTTTGATTCCGAGGTTCTGCAACAGCGTCAAGATCGTTTGAATGATTGAGATCAGCTGGGCCCAGTTGACGGCCTTCTCAGTTGTCTCAGCGGTTGGGTTCGTGGCAGCTGCGTGAATGGTGTCCAGTGTCGCCTGTTCCACGCCCCAGGCATCAGCGAGCCCGGCTTTCAATAGCTTCGGATCTGTCGTGATCAACAGAGCAGCTTTCGTCCATTTCGTGATTCGCTCGCTGGCGCCCAATGACGCATCGATAATCGGTGCAGCCATTTCAAGGGACTCTTTGAAATCCTGCTGGGACAGATTCAGCTTTGCAATCGAGTCGATCAGCGCGGCGATTGCGGTTGCGTCGTCCTTATCCTTCAGGCTTGTCTTACTGAGCGTCGCGACCTGCAGGACCAGCGGATCCGATGACGGCGGAATTGGCGTAGGCCCGGGATTCGGCTGATTCGAGAATCCCTGGACAATCACATCAGCAGCAATTGGCGTCCACTGGCCGGGTTTCCCGGATGCGTCCACGACAGACTGGTAAACCCCGGTTGGAGTCACCAGAAAGATTGGCCGGTCGGCCAGAGCAGAGCAGGCCATCGTCACGACAGCCAACATTACGGAAAACAAACGGTTCATCTCAATACCTCCTAAACAATGGTGAAACATCAAAACCCGCCACTGGCGTAATTACTCTTCGTCGTCAGGCAGTTCAGCAGCAGCTGCCATGACTTGTGCGGCTTCTTCTGGGCTCGCATTCATGGCCTTCAAAAGCCCCTTCTCTGCGATATCGTACACTTCGTCCCGGCGATATCTCGGGAAATGCTTTCGTTCGTCCTTGGGAGTCTGGCGGAATGCTTTCTTGATCGCCCTCCGAGTCTGGGGCACAGCAGCGTTGACGATCTCCGGATTGAACTTCCCGGTAGATTCGTCGAAGTTGTTTCGCAGATGCTCCTGCGGGTCTTCGGTGGCTCCCTGCTTGTTGCGGCAGTTCTGGAGCAGTGGCAACAGCAGCCCAGTGATTAACGTGACCCATTCCATGAGAAAACCCCTTGTTCTTGAGAGAGTGCTGAATTCTTCAGCCTTCACTGTAGTCTCAAAAACAAGGGGTGTCGATGTTAGAACGGTTCACTCAATGCCCTAACGCACATTTCCGAGGATCATCATCGATCCAGATTTTCACATCCAGACCACGCGACTTCATGAATTCCACTTTGCTCCCAAGA
>CAIXQV010000105.1 GCA_903921605.1 uncultured Planctomycetaceae bacterium
CCCTTCGGCAAATGCTCAGAGACAAGCTGGTCTGTGATATCGTGCGGCGGAGTACTCTCCGTCTGCTTCGAAAACGGTGCGGCGACTCCGCGGGAACGATACAACAGCAGATTGCGATAGCTGACACCCGGCTGAAACTTCCAGTGACTGTCTCCGCATTGATCTTTTTGCAACAGTGTGATCAGCTCACGAGCCATCTCATTGGGATACTGACCGGCAGTAAAACTTGTCATCCGCCCTTCAGTAATGTTCACCAGATTGCAGCGAATCGCCCAGTCGCCTTCATGCAGTTCAATCCCCTGCGCCGCCGCTTCCAGTGGCGCGCGGCCGGTGTGAAACTCCAGCGGACTGTAACCAAACAGGCTCATGGTCCCGACGTCACTGCCGGACGGCATCGACGCAGGAACATTGTCCGTCTGCCCGACCATCCCCAGCCGAGCCACCTCATCCATGTGAGGAATCTGAGCAGCCTGCAGCGGCGTCAGACCAGATAACTCCGGCTGACCTTCATCGGCAACACCATCAGGAATAACAAGAGCGAATTTCATAGCTGTGGTCAGATCCAAATCACGAAACAGGGAAGCAGTCGCTTCTATTCAGGCGATCAACCGCCGAAGTCTAATGTTGAGAGACACGCTACGCACGTCACACAACGCAGACTGCGATTGTTGAAAATCGAAGTCAGGCCATCATCGACAAACCGCAAGCGTTACTTCTTCAAATGCTTGTCCGCAAAGGAAATATACTGTTCCCAGTCGAAGTCCTTCACGTCGTGCTCGCCGGTACGCTCATGGTAGGCCACATCCGTCATGACAGGCTGGTTGACAGCCGGCATTTTCTCTGAGGGCAGCGGCTTCTTGCCAAGCAACTGATACACCGGACCCGCGTGATAGACCCCAAGGAATTCTCCATAGGGATCTGCCCATTTGTCTTCCTCAGCACTGGCCACATAAACCGGTCGAGGAGCCGACAGAGCGATCAACATGTGGTGGTCGATTGGCATGGCCTGTTCGTTGTTATTGTACTTGCGATGGTTCAAACAGAACCAATGGGGGAAAGAAGTATTAATTCGGGCCACCGTTTCGCCGTACCAGCGTTTGCTTAGCGCTGCACCACCGCAGCCTGACTCGTTTGCGATGATCATCGCAAAACGAGGATCCGTGGCTCCGGCCCACAACGAGGTCTTCCCCAATCGAGAATGCCCAAAGACCGCCACGGACTTCGCATCGATTTTGGAATCGGATTCAAGGACATCTAAAGCACGGCTCAATCCCCACGCCCAGGCACTGATGGAACCACCAGCATCAACAGCACGTGGAGCGTCACCTTTTTCGAAAAGCGAATGAATACCATTCTTGAAGCCATCGTCAAAATCCGGATCAACATCGCCGTAGTAAATCGTGATCAGGCCGTAGCCACTTTTCACAATCTTCTCAACGGCCCAGCGGCTGGCTTCTGATCCACGAGCAGCATCGGTCGACTTGTTGTTGTCGATCCCGTAGTCCTTGTTGTTGCGAACCCACGACTCCGTAATATGCAGCGCGGGATCTTTCTCGACAGAATGATTCCCATTGAAGTTGTAACCCAAAAACGCTGGCACAGGACCTTTGGCATTCGCTGGCGTGTAGATCAACAGATCCATTTGTGGACCGTTGTCATCCGCCGAGAAATAAACCGTCACCTCACGCCGCAACGCCGCGCCGTTGATCGCGTTAGGATTTTCCGACCGCACCTTTGTTCGCAGCTTCACTTCCCCCTGCGGCAGTTTTCCGAAGACGTGTTCCTCAAACATTCGCAGCAGCTCCGGACGACGCTTGCTGGTCCACAGTTCCGGGGAATCAATCTTTGTACCATCTTCAGCCTTCAAAACATCAGGCAAGGTATAGGCTGGAACCTTGGATTCATCGTAGTTGTACTCTTCAGCGGCTGACTCGGCTGCATTCATCGATAGAAATCCGACAAGGAATAACAGAGCCGCGATCAGGCGCGGTGCGAGAAACTCTTGCCGCGATTCAGAGTGCGACGGTGTGGAAAGCAACATGATCTGGAACTCCGAATGGTGGAAGCGGAATACTGTTCAAGCTGTCGGCCGTGCTCCAACATGGCGCCGCTCGATATCAGAATGAAACAAGCCGTAGGGTGTGACAAGCAACGCGCAGGCACACCATTTTTTATAACTTGGTGTGCCAGCGCTCCGCTTGTCACACCCTACAAATTACTCGATTGAATGTCCGTGACGAAATATGCGGCGTCGGCTCAACTGCCAGAAGATTATTTCTTTGCCGCCACATGCTTTTCACGAATCAGCGGTGCCAGAAATTTGGCCGTTTCATCGCCGATCACATGATAGCCAGCAAGGTTAGGATGTCGATCTCCGAACCACCCCGGCAGATGTCCGAAATGAGCATCCAGACGATTATCCAGAACCTCAACGGTTGGGTTTGCGCCAGGCACGATAAACGACTTGACGAACTCCCGCCTGTTCTCGGGAATTTTCTCGAGCGGAAAGCGACGATAGTTCAACATGTCAGGGCCTCGTTTCAGCTCCTCGGCATAACGCGGGTAGATGTCGAACAGTGTTAGCCCCTCTGCCTTAGCAACTTGTTCGTTCAGCTTGTTGAGCCGCAGGCACATCTCTTCGCTGCCGTAAGGAATGACCGTCATGATGATGATCGTGGCCTGTGGATGGTCGACCTTGATCCGCTCAATGAGCTCGTGATAGTCCTTCGGAAAGTTCTCTTCCAGATTCTCGCGATAGGCATTGTCGTTCAGACCGTATCGGATCAGAACATAATCGATGCCCGGTAACTTCGACGCTTCCTTTTCGTAGCGTCCGGAGTCCAGCAATCGCCGGATGTACTCGCCACTTAATCCAAGATTGATCACATTCGTTGGAGGCAGGTCTTTTTCTTCCGCCAGCAGCAGTCGAATCACATCCTCAAGATGCGGACCTTCGGGCACATGACGCCGCGGAACGCTGCCTTCCGTCGTGCTGTCCCCAAGAAGCAAAATCTGAACCTTGCCTTCGTGCTCCGCATTGACCGATGAGCCGTTGATCATCAGCAACAATATTGTGACGAGGACGATCCTCCAGACGGGCAATCGCATACAAGTAGCTCCGGGCGCGAGGCAGGAACGAGGCAGAGTCAGACGAATACCGACTCAGGAAGAACCGGACTCTAACATCCATACGACAAACCGTGCAGTGTCCTTCTGACCGACATCGACGGTTCAGAGAGAATCAGATTTGGCCAAAAAAGTCCCGCAGTCAGACCTGTTGTGCCCGGTGTGGCATGGGCAATTTAAACGAATCCGGCAAGGAGACAGCTGGTTTTCGTCAAAGAGCCGTCAACATAGCGGTCTCAACAATTCGCTTTCTTCTCATGTTGAAAATCCTGATCGACCGACAGAGGAGAACGACGGCTTAGTCTGTTAGAGTGCCGGTGTGGTGGGTCAGCCAGTGTTCTGCCGGAGTGGATTCGGCCGCAGGCGGCTGATTCTCCGCAACCACTATTGGAACCTTGCGATGACAACGCCAGACGAAAAACCATCGTCCGCAGTGTACGTCGGCAGCTTTGACCCGATGACTCTGGGCCATCTGGATATCATTCGGCGAGCAGCCAGAATCTTTGAACACGTCACGGTGGGGATCGGGATCAACCCTGACAAAAACACCCTGTTCTCTCCGGCGCAGCGGCTGGAGATGTGCCAGGCTTCCGTGCGTGACCTCGGTAACGTCGATGTACGTACTTTCGATGGCCTTGCGGTAGAATTCGTCAAACTGTGTGGCAGCCGAATTCTGCTCCGCGGCGTTCGCACACTGACGGATATTGAGGCCGAGTTTACGATGACGTTAACCAATCGAGTGCTCGATCAGGAGATCGAATCTGTTTTCCTGATGTCCGCTGAACGTTATGCTCACATCTCTAGTTCACTGATCAAACAAATTGCTCAAATGGCAAAGGCGGACGTTCGATCTCGCCTGAAGGATTTCGTCCCCATGGCTGTCATCGAACCATTGATCGCTCTCGTGCATAAACGCTCTTCGTAAACCTGCGGAACCTGAACTCGTTCGCAGATCGTTCCACAATTTGAATTACCAACCCGAGGCTCTAGTCGAGTACTTCCGAATATGGTCAAAACTGCTTCCACGATGCTGAGCCTCGGAACACTGGCTCCGGACTTTTCACTCCCCAACGTAGACGGAACTCTGGTTGCCAGGTCACAGTCAGCAGGCAAGCCACTGCTGGTAATCTTTATGTGTAACCATTGTCCGTTCGTCGTTCACATTCGTTCGGCACTGCAAAAGTTTGCGGCGGAATATCAGAGCAAAGGGCTGGCGATTGTTGGCATCAGCAGCAACGATGCCGGAGCCTATCCTCAGGATGGTCCCGACAAGATGAAAGAAGAAGCTCGCACAGCCGGTTACACCTTCCCATATCTGTTCGATGCGACACAGGAGGTCGCGATCGCTTTCAAGGCGGCCTGTACTCCGGACTTGTTCCTCTTCGATGCCGATCATTCCCTCGTGTATCGCGGACAGTTTGATTCCAGCAGGCCCGGCAATGGACATCCCGTGACCGGCGCCGATCTTAGAGTTGCTTGTGACGCTGTTCTTGGTGGCCAGCCAGTCGCCACGGAGCAACGTCCCAGTATCGGATGTAACATCAAGTGGCGAGCTGGACACGAACCAGAGTACTTCACGGGAATTTCTGCCACCTGAAATTCCGTTGCGTTGTTCGCGTCGAGAGTTGCTGGGGTTGTTTCGTTTGAGTCAGTCTGAAAGTGAGTCACCAAAATGGCATCTGAGATGTCTGTCGCTCTGGGCAATCTCCATCGTCTGCTTCAGCAACTGGCCGAAGCTGAAGCCGCTCTGGCTGATGGTCCCCGTGGTGTTGCCCTGGCCGAAAAACAGGTCGCTCAGGCCGAACAGGCCATTGAGGAACAAAAGCAGACAATCAAGGCAAATCGAAAAGCAGCTGATGATCTCAATCTGAAACTCAAGACCAAAGAAGCAGAACTCGGCAAGCTCACAGGACAACTTAACAGCGCCTCATCCAATAAAGAGTACGACATCTTCAAGGGCCAGATCGAAACAGCAAAAAAGGATCGTGGAGAGATCGAAGAGACCGCACTCGGCGCTATGGAAGAGATCGATGCAGCACAGGCAAAGCTGAAACAACTCGAAATCGAACTGCAGGCCCGAAAGAAAACAGCCCAGACGGCAAAGGCACATTTTGAAGCCTCTAAGCCGGAAGTTGATGCACGAGTTGGCCTGGTACAGTCGCAAATCGCCGCAGCGGAAAAAGTCATTCCCGGCGAAGGCAAAGCCGCATGGGATCGGCTGCGTAAAGCTCACGGAGCCAGCGCGCTGGCCGTCATGGAAGACGGTTTCTGTGAAGCCTGCAGTACCAAAGTCACCAATCAGGACATGGTACGAATTCGCATGAGTGACTTCATGGGATGCCGCGGCTGCGGACGGATACTTTATTTCACAGAGTAGCTATGGCTGTAGGCTGGTTGCGGCCTACGACGTGGTTATTTCCGTGAAGTCGTATCAACCGCCGTCACACGATCCACAAATTTCAACAGCAATGGAAAAGCTGGACGCACCATCTGACCGTGGTCGTACCCTCCCAGCTCGTGCAGCGTAACATCCGGATGTTTCAACTGCTTCAACATGCGCCAAGTGTAGGCGTTTTCCTCATAGCGTCCGAGAAGCTCCTGTTCCCGATCGCCGGTGACGAGCAGTAAGGGAGAACTGTCACTTCGAATATGGTTTAACGGCGCATAGCCGTCGATGACCGGTCGAGTATCTTCAATCCCATTCTCTTTCCGAATCGTGAAATGCGTGATCATCTGACCGCTGATCGGAGCGACTCCGGCCAGTGAATCAGCGTCAACACCAAAGGCCTGAAGATACTTTTTGTCGAAAGACGTCATCGCAGCCAGATAGCCGCCTGCCGAATGCCCACTGATAACAATTCTGTCGGCGGCTCCACCATATTCTTTGATATGCTTGACTGTCCAGGCAATAGCCGCCGCGGCATCTTCGATATAGGCTGGAGCACTGACGTCCGGATGAAGGCGATAGCTGGCAGCAACGACGGCGATTCCACGGCGTTCCAGTTCCCGTGGAATCGAACGCTGACCACTCGTCAATCCACCGCCGTGGAACCAGACAATCGTTGCAAATTGATTCTCGCCAGCCGGGCAACTGATATCCAGCCGACACTTTTCCTGCATGACCGGCGTCGGAGTCTCTACGTCTGTCCGATAAAAGATATTCTCAACACGCACACGGGCGTCATCCGCTGAAAGCGGGGTACTGGTCAGGCAAGCCACGAGACACAAGACCAAATAGATCAAGAACGGTCGAAGCATCTCAGGACTCTCGGCAGGCATCACTTTAGACGGAATCAGCTCAGACGTTTGGGCACGGATTGCTGCACCGCTGGTAATGTGCGGCATTCTCGCCGCGGAACAAATGAGCTCGCGACTCATCAGACTCCTGGGATGCTTCCATGCACCAGCACACTTTCTTCCACCTGCGTCTCTCTGTCGGAAACTGTAACCCATTGCAGGCACGCATGCCCTGCAGACATATGGTCGCTGATTTCTTCCATGCAAATCCCTGCCGCCAGAAGAATAATGTGGTCGCCTTCACGCGGTGGCTGAAGTCCATTAGCTTCAAGCACCTGCGACAGGCGAGACAGAATCGTCGGAACAGAAGATGAGATCGTATTGCCGTACGTCTTTAAATTGTTCAGATATTCGAATTCCGGGAACTCGACCTTGGCCGCAGCAACCAGCGCCCTCAGCAGCTTCCCGCTGGGCTGATGCGGTACCACAATGACTCGCTGCCCTGGGAGAACTTCGATCGAAGACGCCGCTGTCCGCAATCCTGCCAGCATCAGTTCGATGCCGTTCAGAAACACGGGCTCTGCATTCATTCGCATGACAGTCCGGTGAATAGGCTGCCCACGAAAACAAAAACCATCCGTTGTGTCTCGACGAAACAAAGGATCGGGATTCGGCCGCAGATGATCCGGAACCGGAAAATCTTCTGAACGAACAGTTGAGACAGGAATTCCTTTGCCACGCTCCAGAACCATAGCAGTCGCCCCGGCAGCAACAATGCCACAGAACAAACGGTCCGACGAATCATGCCATGTTTCAGGAGTTTCAATATTCAGGAGTGCAATGCGTGAAACGCCTTCGTCCCCTGACAAATGCAGGACCGCTTCATGCAGTAATTTCAGAAAACCGCTACATCCAAAATTAAACGCGAGCAGTTTACCGGCAGAAATCCCGTGTCTCTCAGATAACTCCTCGGCGAGATGTTCACACGCAATTGGATCCGTGTTTGAATGACACAGCATGATCACCGGAAAATCCCGCAGAAGAATTCCGGACTCCTGCTCAAGGCGTCGCCCCAGCGCAACTCCGATCTCAACAGCCGTCACTCCGGGGCGAAGAATGCGACGAACGGAGATTCCCGTAGACCGACTGACATTCTCAGGACTTGCGAATCCTGCAGCACCGCCAAGACGCGAAAATTCCACGATCCGCGTGTTGTCAAGAAAATCATAAAGATCGTCCCGATCATACACGTCCACGATGCTGGACAAACCCAGCATCGATTCTGTTTCTGAAAAGCATTGTTCCACAAAATGCTCCGAAGAGACCTAACCCGTCAACAAACACGCATGCAGGTATATACACGATACCTGAAATACACAGACCCCAACGACTCACACTTGAATTTCGTAACCCTTACGCTGTTCACGTGCCTGCCAAAGTGCGGCCTGCGGATCGCCGACGATCTGTTCTTTTTCCGGATCCCAATTCAACGTTCTATTCAGTCGAATTGCAATGTTCGCCAGGTGACAGACGGTCATCGCTCGATGATGACTATGGACATCACTAATCGGCTGAGCCCTGTCGACAATACACTCGAAGAAATTCTTCATGTGGTTGCCGGGTTGCTTACCTTTGTACAAAGTCTTCAGTGTCTCTTCCTGCAGAGGCTTCTCCTTCATGCTGTCGACAGCAGCACCAGTGAGTTTGCCACGATTCACAAAAATCCGCCCTTCTGTCCCTTCGAGCATCAGTCCGTTATCAAATCCAAGGTCATCCGCTCGATCGCGAATATGCAGCACAGCGTCATTGGCAAATGTCGCAGTCACATGAAACTCAGTCGCCGTGTTGTACTGACTCGGATCAGTGGGCATTCCATTCTCGAATGGTACCGGATGCTTTGCCATCACCGGCTCAACCTTGACAGGGCCCGTGTTCTCCAGGTTAAACGCCCAGGCTGCGATATCCACGTGGTGAGCACCCCAGTCGGTCATCTTGCCACCCGAGTATTCATACCACCAGCGGAATTCATAGTGACATCGAGAGTTTCCGTAACGGCCGTCGGTTTTCTTGAAGCGATAGTCCGCCATAGGAGCCTGCCCCAACCACATATCCCAGTTCAGGCCTTTAGGAATCTCGGCGACATCCATCGGACCACTGCTCGGTGCTCCACCAATCGCGACGGTGACTGTCTTTAATTCCCCGATTCGCCCTTCACGAATCAGTGCAACCGCATGAAGGAATCTCAAATCCATCTCACTCCGCTGTTGCGTTCCAACCTGAAAGACTCGCCCTGTTTCTTCCAGAACTTTGCGGATCTGCTTGCCCTCGTCGATCGTCAGTGTGAGCGGCTTCTCGCAGTAGACATCCTTTCCCGCCTTCATTGCTTCGATCGCGATTTTTGTATGCCAATGATCTGGAGTGACGATCGTTACGACATCAATATCCTTCCGATCAAGCACGTGTCGATAGTCCTCATGCATGTCGACTGATCGCGCAACTCCGGGCTTGCCCTGAAGTTCAAGAACCTTCGCCTTACCCGTTTCGACATGAGCCACATCAACATCACAAACGGCAGCGCAGTCGGAAAACTTCATGGCATTGGGACCAACCGCATTCCAACGGTCGCCCGTTCCTATACATCCTAAAACGGGACGTTCGTTAGGACTCCGAAACGGCGATGCGAGGGATTCTGGGGAAAACCAATAAGGCAAGGAGGCCGAAGCGACTCCGGCAAGACTGGCAGACTTCAGAAACTGGCGACGATTGGTGGATGACATGAAAAAAGTGCTCCGGTCATCGTGTGATAAACTAGATGGGAATACTCTAAACGTGCTTCATTGCCTACCCAAACTATGCCAACCAGTTTGCGGGGCGTCACGGAGTCCTTTCGCAAAAGGACTTCCTCGGACCCTATCCGTAAACCCGATCCCCGTGTGCGTAGGAAAAATACCCGGAAAAAACACGTTTTAGAGGGAGGATAGTCTACGCAGGGACCACGGCGACTTCCAAACGTTAAGAGGTTTTCACACCAATGAATGCCCAAAGTACCACCAAAGCAACGATCAGGAAGGATGAGATTCCTTTTGCAGACAAAATCCAGATCTTGCAGGCCGTGGCATCTAAAAATCCAAAGCAGAAACGAAAACAGCACTGTCGGCTCACGCAGACAATGCTATTTTCAAGGATTCGCTCGCCAAAGAAAAAGGATTCAGGAGAACAGACTGATCATCTCCATATGAAAATCGCGAGCATTGTCCGGACCCCCCGGACATAGGATAGAAACCGCCCGAATTGCCTAAAAGAAGGCCAGCCGAGCGAAAGAACCCAGATAGGAAACGAGTGAAATTGCAAAACGGTCAACCAGCATGACCAGCTGGAGTTGCGAAACGATGCGCAACCACTGAACAGCAATCGCCATTCCACCGCCAGCATTTTTAGCCAAGGCGGCGTCCGCTACTGTTCATAAGGCCAACGTCGCAATGGATATTAACCGCCTTTCCGATGATGCCAAGTGCAGAATGCAGGAATCCGCAGCATCCTGACAGGCTCCCAACTGAGTCAAGAACTTGTCTCAGGACACACCGG
>CAIXQV010000106.1 GCA_903921605.1 uncultured Planctomycetaceae bacterium
GATTATCGCATCAGAAAGAATGCGGCCGCTCCGGCCGCTGAGGCCAGGACAATCAAGGTCAAGGCAATCGTCAGGCGACGGCGATGGTCCTGCTCCTGAGTCAGATTAATCAGCCGCAACTGGACTTTGCCACCAAAGGACAATCGACTTCCATGTCTTAATTGGCAGTAGGCTTCCGCCGAGCCATTCACATAAGTTGGGTGAATGCGGGATTCCTGACGAAGCTGCCAATTCTGGCCATTGAACTCAATCCAGCACTGGGTCGCGTCTACTTTCTCTTCCGGCACACGAACGTCGGCAGAATACCCGGAACCCACAAGATTCCGACTTTTCACCAGCGGAACGCGTTGCTTGCCACCCTTAAACTCCAGTCGCCACCCGGAGGGAGCAGGCCCCTTGAATGCAACAGGACGAATCGGAGCCGTCGACGATGGCCTCGGAGATTCCGATCGAACTGATTCTGAATCATTCGACCGGAGTGGCGGAGTTTCCACCTTCCCGAATCCACTGGTTCCATCGGCAAAGTGATGACTATTCGCCTGCAGCCATCCGGTCGAGGAAGTAATGGACGATTTCGGGGCGGCGGCCGCTTTCTTCCCCTGAGTTTCTGCTCGAGCTTTCGCCTGCTTCGCTCGCAATGTGACCAGTTCGCGAAAATCAAACGAGATCGTTTTCCGTTTGGCATGCGGTCGAAGAGCTTCCGCCACCTCAGTCATCGACTGAAATCGTTTCGCAGGGTCCTTCTCCATCATGCGTGCGACAATATCGCCAACTTCGCGAGGAATGTCTTTCTTTAAATCACTCACATGCCGGGCCGACTTGTGTCGGTGAGCATCCAGTTTGGCTTTGTTGGTCTTTTCCGGAAACGGCACATGAGCCGTCAAAGCCACAAAGAACGTTGCACCAAGACTGTAAATGTCCGCGAGATTGTCGACCTTGCTGCTGTCGACAATCTGTTCCGGTGCGATGTAGTCCGGCGTTCCCAGACAGTCGTGACCAAACACCATCGACAAAGAAAACTCTTCGTCACCGCCATCCTTCAACAAGGCCAGACCAAAGTCCAGAATTCGGGCGACGCCTGTTTGTTCGATCAGAAAATTGGCCGGCTTGATATCGCGATGAATAATTCCCTGATCATGAGCCGACTGCAGGGCTTCGGCAATCTGCAAAATAATGTCGCAGGCCATCGGCCACTTGATCGCTCCATAAAGAGCCACCAGTTCGTGCAGACTGATACCGCGTACCAATTCCATGACGAGATAATGAACGGCCCCGGTTGAATCGAGACGATAGGTCTTGATGATATTCGGATGAGTTAACTTCATCCCAGCTACGGCTTCCAGCTTCAACCGCGCCAACATTCCGGCATCAAGAGAATGCTCAGTGGACATCACTTTCAGAGCCACTTTGCGATCTTCGTCCGGATCTTCGGCGATGAACACACAGCCCATCCCGCCGAAGCCCAGCAGCTCACGAATCCGATATCGATCGATGACGAGTCCTCGATATCGACCTTCCAGAAGTCGTTCGGCCTGAAATGGCGTCAGCAGTTTTTCTTTAACCATTCGCCGAGCTGTCTCTTCGGCTGATGCATCCTCATCCAACTGGAGCTTATCCTGAACCTTCCTGACCTGCGCAGCCGTCAGCAGACCGCTCTTTGCGATCAGGTCGAAGAAATCCTGTGCTGCCACTGGCGACTGCATAGTCTGATCTCTTGATCGGCTCTGAGCCTGTCACCTCACGTCAGAAGAACTCCTGCGGAGAGTGATCAAGGTCCGGAGACCAGGGTGCGTCCGAAGAAAAAGGGCTTGCAATTTACGGAGAATGCTGAGGGGAACAGGCTAACATCCGCTGTACAGAATTCCAAATCCCAAAGTGGCTGGTCAGCTCTGATCAGTCTCGAAAAAACCTCCGGTTCGGAATGAGCGGACTTGGCGGGCATTTCCTCGTCTGAATGGACTTCGGGACGCAACCGAGCCAGTAAGTCCCAAATAGGCCATTAACCGACAGATTCTGGTGAATTTTGAGCCTGCTGGGATCTCTCAATGCCACGAAAGGGCGTGCCGCTCAGCGAGTGCGATGGAAAATCAGGCTGGACCGTGGTAAGTTCTCAGGACGTTAGACGGTGTCTCAAGACGCCTGTCCGGGAAAATTGTTTTGCCTTGCAAATTCACAGGTTCACCATGTCCGTTCAGGCTATCGCTGGCGTCAGCCCGACTCTTGAATCTCGTATCATGACGGAATTTCCGTCCATTGGTGCTACGGCTCTCGGCAGACTCATCGGGCAGCTTCTGGATTCAGTCCCCGCGAAAATCTGCGGTGTTAAACTGTCCTATCTGATCTTTGGCCTGCCGCTCGCTCCGCTGGGATTGCTTTTGTTCCTGCTGAATCGTCTCGGATCGCGTTACATCCTGACGAACCGATCTGTGCAGATCTGGTCAACCATGGGCAGCGAACGAACCAGCAGCGTTGACCTGAATGACATCACGAGTGTCGAACTGGATGAACTGCCAGGGCAGTCATTCTTCCGAGCGGCCGACATCCGCCTCAAAGCGGCCAATGGCCAGACCATTATGCTGCTGTCAGGCGTCGCCGATGCCGGAGCATTCCAGAATGCCATTCGCGGAGCTGTCCAGTCTCGCCGACTGGTGCAAGCCTCTCTGGCAACGATGAACGCTCGCAAGTAATTGACACGGTCATCATGAAACACAAAGAGCCCGGGACGATGACTCGTCCCGGGCTCTTTTCGTTTGTCAACTCTATGAAACTTTGCGGCTGGAGATTCTTTGTTCACCACGGAGGTCACAGAGGAATCACAGAAAGAAGTCGATCAAAGAATGAGTAACTGTTTTTGAACGCAGAGGGCGCGGAGGATCGCAGGGGGAAGTCAAATTACGATTCTCTCTGCGATCCCCTGCGGACTCTGCGTTCAAATCTGAATTCACTCTGCGATCTAATCTGAATTCACTCTGCGATCTAATCTGAATTCACTCTGCGATCCAACTCTGTGTAACCCTGTGACCTCTGTGGTCAATCCGCGACTCTTCGCAATGTTACAACACGATGCCTGGTACCGGATACGCTTGAGCAAACTCAGCGATCTCCAGTCGAATTCGTTCCAGTTCTGTCGCGTTATCATGCCCCTTCAATGCGGCAAGAATCCACGTACCAACTCGCTTCATTTCGTCGGTCTTCATCCCGCGAGTCGTCAGGGCCGCTGTTCCAATACGAACACCGCTCGGATCCATTGGCTTCCGCTGATCGTAAGGAATCATGTTCTTGTTGACGGTGATTCCGGCCTTTTCCAGAGCATGCTCACCGATCTTTCCTGACAGCCCAATCGTCGTGACATCACACATCATCAGGTGATTGTCTGTCCCGCCGGAAACCAGTCGCAGACCGCCTGACATCAGCGTTTCAGCCAGAGTTCTTGCGTTGTCGACGATTTGCTGACCATACGCCTTAAACTCAGGTCGCAGAGCTTCTCCGAAGCAGACAGCCTTCGCCGCAACGATGTGCATCAAAGGCCCACCCTGAATTCCCGGGAACACACTGCGATCCACATTCGCTGCATGTTCTTTGCGGCAAAGAATGAAACCGGAACGAGGTCCTCGCAGTGTTTTGTGTGACGTTGATGTCACAAAGTCCGCGTGAGGTACCGGGCTGTTGTGAACCCCAGCAGCAACCAACCCCGAGTAGTGAGCCATATCGACCATCAACATCGCGCCAACAGACTTAGCGATCTCGGCAAACTTACCATGATCGATCTCACGAGGATACGCGCTGGCTCCGGCGATGATCATCCGCGGCTTATGTTCTTTGGCCAGAGAAGCCACCTGATCAAAGTCAATCCGGTGATCGTTTTGACGAACACCGTAATGGAAGACTTTGTACAGCTTGCCGCTGAAGTTCAGATGCATCCCGTGAGTCAAATGCCCGCCATGAGCCAGATCCATTGCCAGGATCGTGTCACCGGCATTCAGCACACTCATGTAGACCGCCATGTTGGCCTGAGAACCTGCATGAGGCTGAACGTTTACGTGTTCCGCGCCGAAAAGTTCGGCGGCTCGCTCACGAGCAATATTCTCGATCACGTCGACGTTTTCACAGCCGCCGTAATAACGCTTGCCAGGATAACCTTCTGCATATTTGTTGGTCAGGACCGTACCAGCCGCTTCCATCACGGCCGCACTGGTGTAATTTTCAGACGCGATCAGTTCGAGACCTTCGACCTGACGGCGACGCTCGTTGACAATGGCATTCCAGATTGATGGATCGGACGATTGCAGAGAGGACATTCCCGGGACCTTCAACAATAGCTTGGTGGATTAAACGACAGGAGATGAGATCTGAATTCCGGCGGCATTCAAGCGACAACCGCAGATACGCCTGAAAAATCACACGATTTCAGCCACTGTGCCAGATCTTTTCAGGACTTTACTCTCTTATAGCAGTAGATCGCCCGATTGCTACCCTTCGTCTTTTTTCGACGGTATCTTCGAGCAAAACGGAGGGAGTTTCCAAAGTTCGAAACTTCCTCAGTCATCTGAATTCCTTGATCGATACGAAAGCTGGCCGGTGATCGACCGGAAATCAAAAGTGTCCGCTGAACCGCCCAATGCCGAATTCAATTCGTGTGAAGAAAACGGTCACGTCAATGAACAAGCGGCCGACGCCTCCGCCGTTGCCGAATCCGCTTTGCCACTGCCGACAGCCGTCAGTTCTCTGCCGCTGTCTGGTGAGACCGTTGCGTTGACGGGGACTTTGGCCTCCATGACTCATCGTGACGCCATTAGCATGGTCGAACAATACGGTGGTCGAGCAACCCATTCGGTCAGCGGCTCCACAACGATGCTGGTGATCGGCGAAGAAGGCTGGCCTCTGGAAGATGACGGCGGTGCATCTCAGAAGCTGCAGCAGGTCATGCAGATGATTGCCGATGGCCTGGAAGTGCGTATCCTCGCTGAATCCGACTGGTTGCAGTTGCTCGGCTTGGACGACCATCGCGAAGAAATCCGCCGCGCACATACTCCGGCGATGCTCAGCCGTTTGCTGGATATTCCCGTTCGTATGATTCGCCGCTGGGCTCGACTGGGTTTGATCAAACCAGTTCGGCGAATCGGCAGGTTGCCATACTTCGATTACCGCGAAGTCGCCAGCGCACGCCGTTTGGCTTCTCTCTTGGAACAGGGTGTCTCAGCGCAGACGCTCGAGAAAAGCCTCGCGGAACTCAGCCTGACAATTGCCGGCACCGATCGCTCACTTGCACAGCTCAACCTTCTGGTGCAGGATGAGAAAGTGCTGATGCGAGATGATCGAGGTGTACTGAATCCTCGCACTGGTCAGCGACTTCTGGACTTCGATGCGGCCGAACCGTCGCTTGAAGTTTTTCAACCGAAACTATCAGACTCAATAGAGTCCGACGCAGAAGATGATGACCTACTGGAAGACGATGAACCCGTGTCATTGCCATTCTCATCCGGACAGCAGCGTGAAGAACGGCAGATGTCTGACTGGAATGCAGAAGAATGGTTTCACGAAGGCTGTCGACTGACGGAAGAAGCCGAGTTTGATTCCGCGATTAACTCATTTCGCAATGGTCTGAGTCTTCTGGCTTCAGAGATGTCTTCGATCCGATCCGGAATGTCGTCACCAGACGATGAACAGACGACATTGTTCCCTGATCCGGCCGATCTGAATTTCCATCTGGCCGATGCGCTGTATCGAGCCGGTCGAATCGATGCGGCCATCGAACGCTATTACTGCGCGATTGAGGCGGCTCCGGACTTCATCGAAGCGTGGACTCAGTTGGGTTGCCTGCAATCTGAACAGGGCCAATTGGAACTGGCCGAAACATCGCTGATCACCGCGATTTCAATCCACCCCGCTAACCCCGACGCACTTCTGCATTACGCTCAGTTGCTGGAACAAACTGACCGCGCAGATGAAGCGGTGAGTTACTGGAAACAGTATCTTCAACACGACTCCCGCGGCCCCTGGTCCGACCACGCTCGCAACCGCATCGCCGAATCCGAAAAAACCGACCGCGTGATGCTGTAGAGCTTCGCAGGGTGTGTGCAGCGTCAGCGGAACACACCGCAATCTCACGCCCCGCTGAACCCAAACGCCGTACAGAGACAATCGAAAAATGGTGTGTTGCGCTGCGTTTCACACACCCTACGACTGGGCTTCTCACCAGACAGACTTGCGACTGACGAACGGCAGAAATAACATCAACACATAAACGCGTCGACGATTCCAGGCTGGCTGTTCGATGCTGGATAAGAAATCATCACACCATGCCGTCAGTTCGGCAACGGAGCCAAATGTTATGCAGAAACACGCGATGGCATTGGGGTATTTCTTTCTCTCCGTATTCTGCATTTTCACGTCATCGCAAGGGTATCTGCCGCTTCGCATGCCACTTCTTATTGTATCGCTGCTCGCCGCTTTGATGGGAATCGGATTCCTGATGAGTGCATGGGCAGCCCAGTTCCAGACGGCGTGGAGTTGGTGGCTGCAATTGGTCCGTATGGGGCAACAGGCACCCATCAATGGCCATCAGCAGTCGGCTGAGGGACTGTCCGGGAACTGAAAACGGCTCGGCGTCCGAAAGGTCGATCGACGGCTGGATAATCGACGGATTGAACACAGACGCCTCTGATGTCTGGCACCTGTGCTTAACCAATGTAACCCTCTCGCTCCGCCAGGATGAACCTTTTGCGGTGCAGGTTGGGCATAAAACGGACCGCTGACAATACACATCATGACGCAGTGGCGAGCGGAGAATCGACCAGAGAACCACGCACCACGGGCCAACTGCAAAGACTCGCATCGACGGATGCGAGACGCCTACGCTGAAGAAACCGGCCGGTAAAAGCTAGCCAGCATCAGCATAGAATCATCGCTCGCGAGTTCCCGATAACAACCTCTGTCACCGCATGTAAACTGCAACCAAAACCGAGTGCCTGTGTTTGCTGTCCGGACCGTGACAGGAAAAACATTTGTCAGTCAGAATCGGGCGAACGTCACGATTAAAGTCCGGTGGCGCTCCAAAAAAAGGTGCTCAGATGAGACATCGATTGTCAAAGATGTCACGGGCAGGGCCAGAGAAAGAAACCAGCGAAGATCAGAGTTCCGAATTTCGGTCAGGGGACCACTTTCCTCCGCGAATACGGCAAGTATCTGTTCCTGTGCTGATACCAGCGGTATGATGGCCCTTCCACTGATCTTCCGCCAGTGTCCCTTGCGCTGACGGTACTTTCCTGCCTCAAGGAGTTTCTGCGATGCGGTCCTGCCTGCCAGCAGTCTGTCTTCTTCTGATCTGCCTGACGAGTATTGCAACGGGCGACGAGTTAAAATCGCCTCCGACTCCGGGTACTCCACAACAGAAAAGCGTTCCGCCCGATCATCCGGAACGCGCGAAGAAGGGACTCGCACTTTTCAAGGCATCGGTCAGAGCTACGTTAACGAAACACTGTCTGGATTGTCACGGAGGCAAATCCACCAAGGGAGATTTTGATCTCTCCTCACGCGAAGTCCTGCTGGCCAGTGGCTTCGTGACAGACTCGGCTGACGACAGTCATCTGGTCGCCTTGATTACCCATGCGGCCGAACCACACATGCCATTCAAGGCTCCGAAACTCTCCGACGCAGAGATCGAGCAGATACGCCAGTGGATCAATCTCGGCGCGCCTTACGACTCGCCGCTGGCGGAGAAAGCGACAGGACCAAAACCAGAGATGCAGGTGAAGGACAGCGATCGAGAATTCTGGTCGTTTCGCCCACTGCAGAAAGTCACTGCACCAACTCCCGCTGACGCGGCGTGGTGCCGAACTCCCATCGACCACTTCATTCGCACGCGTCAGGAAACAGAAAAGCTCACTCCGAACTCAGTCGCTGATCGAAGAATCCTTATCCGCCGCGCTTACTTTGGACTTCTGGGACTACCGCCAACTCCGGAACAAGTTGATCAGTTCGTCAAGGATCCTGATCCGGAAGCGTGGCCGAACCTGGTCGATCGATTGCTGGAGTCGCCGCAGTACGGTGAACGCTGGGCACGTCACTGGATTGATGTGGCTCGGTTCGCGGAATCTCATGGCTATGAGCAAGATTACGATCGACCGAATGCGTATCACTATCGTGACTTTCTGATTCAGGCATTCAACAACGATCTGCCCTACGACAAGTTTGTGCAATGGCAGCTCGCCGGTGATGAACTGGCTCCGGAGAATCCGTTGGCGATGATGGCCACTGGCTTTCTGGGAGCCGGTGCGTTTCCGACTCAGCTTACCGAAGCCGAATTTGAATCGGCTCGGTATGATGAACTCGACGACATGGTGATGACAACGGGCGTCTCGTTTCTTGGCCTGTCAGTGGGATGCGCTCGCTGCCATGATCACAAGTTCGACCCGATTCCGTCGCGTGACTACTACCGCCTGGCAGCAACGTTTGGGCGAGCGATTCGTTCTGAGACGGATCTCGATCTGGACCCGGAAGCCAACAAAAAGCGGCAGAGTGAATTCGATGCACAGCTCGCCGCCCGAAAGCAGACAGCAGCAGAATTCCAGACGACTAAGTTGCCCGCAAAGTTTCGCGAATGGCTGAAGGCAGCGCCATCTGGTGAACCGCAAGGTCCGTGGGAGACGCTTCACGTGGTGTCTGTTGAATCGTCAGCCGGCACGACGTTCGCGCCGCAGGGA
>CAIXQV010000107.1 GCA_903921605.1 uncultured Planctomycetaceae bacterium
CCTTTCATGATGGCCGCTTCAATCTGTTTATCGACAGTCGGGATCAGAGTGCTCAGGGCCATCGGCGGCTTGTTGATGTGCTGCAACACGGCATCAATGGTCAAAGCGGAATCCCACGGATAACGCTTTGTGTACATTTCAAAGCAGGTCACTGCATAAGAAAAAATATCCAGCCGTTGGTCCGTGGTTTGTCGCTTGATCAATTCCGGGGCCATATAGCAGGCCGTTCCCGTGCGATTACCCGGCTTGCAGAAGTTTGGAGTATTGGGCACGACCAGACCGAAGTCGATCATCTTGGCAGTCTTCTCATCCGAGATCATCACGTTTCGCGGACAGATATCTCGATGGATCCAGTTCTGCTGATGGAAGTGGTTTAAGGCCTCCCCGATCTGAATCATGTAACGAAGGCGATAACGCTTCATTTCTTCGTTCTGGAGATCCACCAGAAGGGCCAGGCCGACGCCTTCGACGAACTCCATAACAAGAAACATTTCGTCTTCCAGCGTCCAGCCGAACTCGTAAGTTTTCACGATGTTGGGATGATTCAAAGACATTGCCACTTCGCCTTCGGTGGGCTTTTGTAACCCTTGAAAGCGCGCTTCAAACTTGGCCGTCTTCTCCTTGTCCAGAACTTTGAGAGCAGCTAATCGCCCGGTCTGAAGGTCTGTCGCTTTCCAGACCTTCGACATACTCCCCTGCCCGACTCGTCCGATCAGATTGAAACGCTTTGAGATATCCGTTCGCTCATGTGACTTTTTCTTGCTGAAGAGTTTGTCAAACATTGCCAGATCTCAAAAAGCGTTTCGACGAATCCGTAGTTGGTTCACTCGGGGTGAGTGCATCAGTTTTCGACTGACGAATTTCCATTCAACACAACCTCTGGTCCATTCGTCGGAGGCTGTGATTTTGCCGTTTCTGGTTTCATTGATTCCCAACTTTCAAGCCCTGCGTTCAGGAACTCCAGAAATTTTTCACCGCCGGAGGAATCCAGACCACTGAAATGCGCCAGCAATTGTTTGCCATCTGGAGAAACCACTGCATAGCTTGGCAGAGCGACATCGCCCGTCAATTCGGATTGCAGCTCCTGATTCAGCAACAGCAACTTTTCACGTAGCTCGACGTCCGTGATCCCCGGGACAAGGTCTGTGTAAAGCTGTGCTCGCACCATTTTCTTCATCGCCGAGACAACGTTCTCTTCGATCATCACCGTGCGTTCCATCTGGCGACAGTTCACACAGTTGACCCCGGTAAAGTCAAGGAAAAGAGGCTGCTGATCTTTCGTCGCCACGGAAACCGCTCGTTCAAACTCCATGGCAAAGTCCAGCTTGTGATGTGCGATCACATAGCCCAGGTCTTCGGTCTTGCGAACTTCTACGTCAGGTGGAGCAAAGGCTGCCACGAGATTCCAGATCGGGTCCGCAGGCAAGCCCGCACCATAAAGTCCGGCAATCAATCGGCCCGAGAACAATAGGAATGCCATCGCGGAAACGCCTCGGATTGCTGAAAACGCGGGCTTTGGCTTCCTGAAGAATCCGAGGAGATAAATTCCGGCGATGAGCCCGATAGCAATCCAGAGCCATAGAAATACATCGTAGGTCAAATAGACCGGGATCTGGCCGACTGAAAAACCAATGTCAGACACACTGAGGAATTTTACGACCGCAGCAATCTCGACAAGGCCGATGACGACTTTCACATCGTTCATCCATCCACCGCTCTTGGGCAGCTTCTTGAGCATCTTCGGAAACAACGCCAGCACAAAAAACGGCGAGGCAAATGCTGTTGAAAAGCTCAGCATTCCAATCACCGGCCAGAGGTAATCCCCGCGAGTCGCCGCGACCAGCAATGAACCCACAAACGCAAACGTACAGGTGAAAGAGACCAGCGTAAATGTCAACGCCATGAACACGATGCCGATCATGCCACCAGCAGATTCCCGTGATGAACTCCAGCTCAGCAGCCAATACGGGATTTGAATCTCGATGACTCCGAGCAGCATGATGCCGAAGAACAGAAACAGGCCGGCAAACCCCAGATTCAGCCACGGATTATTCGCGAGGTTATTCAGCGCCGTCGGGCCAAACACGATCGCAGCAAACAACCCAAGAATTGTGAAGGCACCAATGATGCTCAGACAGTAGACAACCGCCAGCTTCAGGGAACTGCCGGCCTTCTTTTCTTCCTGCTTCAGGAAGAATGCAACC
>CAIXQV010000108.1 GCA_903921605.1 uncultured Planctomycetaceae bacterium
CGGGCAGATGTTTAGTTAACAGCCACACGAACCCCCACCTCGCCTGCCCAGGTCCAAGGGTCTTCTGCACTACTCACCGATCCGCAACCCATCGCCAAATCAGGCCGCCATTTCATCTTCCTGGATACGCTTCGTTTCCGTCGACATCACCACGGCCGAGATATTCCCAGCTCGCGCCAGTCGATCGAACTCCTGCTCATCGAAACCGGAAGACGCTGTCGCCATCAGCCCAAAGCCGCCGCCCAGAAGAGTAACCCCGGTCAGAACACTGCCGGCAACAATCAACAGAGCAAAGTCTCCACCGACTTGCTGAACTTCCAGCATTCGAACGCCAACAAACAAAACCATGCCCATCCCGAACGTTGTCAGGCACAGTCCCGAGGCAAACCTCAAGGGACGAAGCTTCTTTCTTTCGGCGGAAGTTTCCGAGCCAGGAGACTCCAGTGAGAATGTCTCCGGGGCTGTCATATCAAAAGACTCAGCAGCCTTTGCTGAGACTACCGTTACGGTTTCTGACGGAGTGTTTGCGGTGTTCGTGCTCATCTGATTTCATCCGACACCGAAATTCGCCAACATCCTGTTAGGCAATCCGTTTCAACGAGCAAAGCCTTTGAAGGCCAACCGCTGAAGTCTCAGGCTGGATTATCGGAGGAGACCGCCAGCCTGAAACGCATTACGAATTCTCGCCCGTAAGCAAGAAATCCCGGAGGAACTGCCCCGTCAAACGCAGGAATTGGCCGTTCGGATCAATTGAATTCGCCCGATTTCCGGAGTTGACGGAAACGGCCGATTCCTGCGGACTCTTTCCGGTTGATAATCCCAAAAGACCGCACGCGTGACAGAGCTATTCCTGTGACAGTTCGCGAAGTTCGTCGAGTGCATCATCAAGGTCTGGGACTCGTGCGCCGGCGACTCGTCCTTTGCGATCGCAGTCGTTCAGTAGAAGCAACGTTTCGTAGTCTTCGTTTTCTTTCAGACGCTGATGCAGTCGAAAGCCAATCGTGCGATCGCGAATCAGATGAGCATCCATGTGATGCCGAATCAGCCAGGCTGTTCGTTCGGTGATAAAACCTTCCAAAGCTTCCAGTCCCGCGTTCACATGATCTTTTGAATCGATGCCCTTGCCGACATCATGCAGTAATGCGGCCAGTTGAAACTCTTCATCGTAAGGCAACTCGTCAACGGCCAGCACATAGCACTGCAGCAAGTGATAGAGCACATCGCCTTCCGGATGATACTCTCGTCCCTGAGCAGCACCGGACAGTGGAATCAGCAGCGAACGATAGACTTGAAATCGATCGATGGCGTTATGCGCCGCAGTCACTTCCGATTCCAGATCGAAGTCCGGGTATTCTTTCTGAAGGAACTGTTCAAACTCCGGCAGAGTCGCTCGTTCGATCGCCTTTCCGGTGATCGAGCTTTTGAATTGAAATGTCGCCTTGTCCGGCGCGTACATGGTCAACTCAACGGGAAAGCGATCCTTGATATGGAAGTGCGTGAAGATTCGCTCTTCACCATGTTTGCGGACGCGTTTGCGTTCCAGTTGATAGTCGATGCCCTCGGCTTCAAGCCGAGCTTCCACAGCTTCTGCAGTGGCGGAAAAAATGTGGATGTCGATGTCGGAACCTTGCCGAACATGACCAGTGAAGGTGCTGCCGATAATCTTCGGTCGGAAGTTCTCCAGCATTCGCATCAGTCGCAGGGCTTCGAACCGCATCTCGCGGAGACGATCAAACCTTGAATCGCCTTCAAACAGATTCGCCAGCCGCAGAACCTCATCGCGGATTTCTGCGTTGCTGGGTAATTCGGACGGTTTCACCCAACCCTGGCAAAGTCGCTGAGCCGCCTTCAGTTTGGCTCGGTAGTACTCAGACTCACTTCGGGAGTACATCAGACGTGCTGATTCCACAATGATCGCACGTCGCAGTTTTGCATCTGTCATGAAACAGTGTCGGATTCATGCGAGAACATTTCGGACGCCAATGACATTCACCAGCAAAGTTCAGAACGTTCTCTCAATGCCCTTCTGAGCCGACACGCGGGCAAGGCGCAGTGTACGCGGCAACGATTCTTGATTCAAGATAAATGAAGAAGAGACCATGCCAAACGCTACAAGACATGGACTGCAGAACGTGTTGATAAGATCTTGACGGAACTTGACGTCCCGATCGAAACGGCGATGGCAGAAGGGCAGACAGGCGGCCATCGGAACTCCCGGAGTCGTCTTGGGGTAGGCTCCATTCTGATTACGCGATTAGTGTTCATCACGGCCCAACAAGATTTGGACGTTTTCGACTCGGTTGAATCAGAAATGCCTCCCTCTGGCTCTCTCCCGATTCTGGAGAGCCTCAGGAGTTTCGCTTCGCTAACCATGTTGTCAGAATCACATGCATCCGCATGATTTCAACGTAATAGAAACACCAAATGACGACCGACTTACCTCCAGCATCTGAAGACACGACATCTGTCCCTGTCAAAAACAATCATCCTCTGCGACTCTGGCCAGCGTGGTGGATTGTGATCGCACAGGTCATCGCTCTGATCCTGACAGTGACACCGTCCATCCGCAACCTGCCGCGATTCATCTTCATGATGGCCGGGCCGTTGGTCACAGCACTGGCATTCACTGTCTGGTTGCTGTTTGTCAGCCGACTTCGATGGCGAGAAAAGCTGGCGTTGGTAATTGCTGGAATCGCCTTTCCAATGATCTCGTCGCAGATCAGTGACTTCGATGACGCTCTGCGGACCACCATGTGGATTTACGGAGTTCCGCTGGCCGAGTTGATGATTACGCTGGCTCTGTCGATCTGGTCACAGGCCCCACGTCGCTGCCTTCTGGCCGTTCTGCTGCTTGCAGTTGGATGGAGTAGTTTTGCGCTTGTCAGAAATGAAGGCTTCGATGGCGACTACTACGCCGAGTTCCGCTGGCGCTGGAGTCCTCGACATGAAGACACTCTGCCCGAGTTGACGCCACAGTCCGGAGGAATTCCCGAGACTTCGGAAAACGCTGATGCCCCGGTGAATGACCTCATCTGGTCGCAGTATCGAGGTCCCGAAGGCAACGGCTCGACGGACGAAGAGATCGCTCCGCTGGACTGGACCACGAAGCCTCCGAAAGAACTTTGGCGAATCTCCATCGGGCCTGGATGGGGTTCGTTCGCGTACAACAATCAGAAACTGTTTACTCAGGAACAACGCGGCGAGAAGGAACACGTGACCTGCTATTCGGCTGCTGACGGACGTGCAATCTGGACGCATGCCGATGAAACACGCTTTAACGAAGTCGTCTCCGGAGCCGGACCTCGCAGCACGCCGAGTGTGGCCAACGGTCGGGTCTACGCGCTCGGTGGAACAGGACTCTTGACATGCCTGAAGGAAGTGGATGGC
>CAIXQV010000109.1 GCA_903921605.1 uncultured Planctomycetaceae bacterium
ATGAAATCGCGGAATTGTCCACAGATGAACACGGATGAGCACAGATGAATCGCAGGTCGCAGGCGGGCTTTGAACGCGGCTTGATTTGAATCCGCAGTGCATGACGTCTTGACGGCGGACATTCAATGCTCTTGCCATGGGGCGACTTGTGTCGTAACCACACAAGCGCATCGACATTGAGCTCCGATGAACGTGCGCGTGAGACAGGTGTCTGAGAAATGTGCTTGAACAAGGCGCGTGAGAGAATCGCAGAGAAACGTCAATGCGAACAAGCGGGCGAAACGGAGTGCGGCAGCCAGCCCGCTGCGTTCTTACATTTCACCTCGCCGCATCCGGTTACCCGGGGTGTTCTGTTGCTTAGGCGAGGTCGCCACTCGCTCGAAGACTGGCGACGCCTTGTGAGGGGATACCATGACGAACGAAACACCACCATCGTCTGTGAGCTTTTGGCAACGCGATGACAGGCGATGGGTCTTGCTGCTGCTGTTCTGTTCTGGAGCGGTGCTGATTGTAGCGACTGCCGGCCTGTATTCGGCTGCACTGCCAAATTTGTGGTGCCGCAATCTAACAGGGAAACAATTGAGCCTTGCAGAACCATCGTCCAACGTTCGAGTAGGCTGTCCGGGCGATTTCACTGCGGCCGGGCTTTACCAGGCCTCCGAAGGCGATGGGATTTGGGTTGTTCGGCTTCCCGAGAACGAGCTCGTTGCAGTTCATACGTTTTGCACGCATGATGGGTGCGCCACCAGTTGGGTTGCGGAAAACAGACAATACGGTTGCCCCTGTTGTGGGTCACGTTACGAAATAGACGGAGCCGTATTGTCTGGTCCAGCCACGACAGCGCTGGAACGCTTGAAGATATACAACCATGATGGGTCAGTTTTGGTGAACCGCTCTGAGAAATTCAAATACGAAGCTGGGCAGTGGTCGACGCCCGGTGCTTCTCTAACTTGGAAGAATGATTAGCCGCTTTTGAAAGTCTTAACAGCGAAAACGCAACAGAAGAAGACGATGCACGGGAGTTGTCCATCACGCCAACTTTTCAAGTCACAGCTGTCCGGTTCAGTCCCGTGATCGTCGGCGTTCGCCTTGAGAGAATTTCTGACGACATGACAAATCCGTACGAGCCACCGCTGTATTCCTGTGGACCGGTCTTCATCAAAGAACCTGTTTCCCAAACCTTCCGGCAGCAATTGAATGACGGGTGGTACTTCTCTATGGGTTGCATCATTGGGCTGAACCTTATTCTTGGAGTTTTCGAGGGTGCTGTGACCGAGGTGTACCGGATAGTGGCAAATCCATTCTTCTACGTGTTCTTCTGCTTCTGCGCCGCTGTTGTCTGTATGGCGTTCCTTGATACCTGGAGAATTTGTCGGGGCTGCATTCTCGCGAAATACTCCCCGACAAACGGTAGCAGCTTTGTTTCCGGCTTGGCGATCGCTATGACGTCCTGGACAAGCGCCGTCTGGGGTGAACGTGCTGGTTTTGATCCAAATGGCTCACTGTGCGTCGCACTTTTGGCTACAACTGTTCTTGTGACAGAGTTTGGTGCAACTCTGGGATCGCGCTGGGCGAACCAAGCCGTGCGTCGGAGCGGCGAAGTCAGGCGATTTTGAAATTGATGATCTTTCGTCGCCGCCTGGTTACGGCGGTCGTTATGTCCTAAGTCACTGCGACTTAACTATGCAAACGATGTATTGGCCGCCGGAAATGGCTTCGCAGGAATCTTCTCTCTCTGTTTGTTTGGACTTGTCGTTTTCATTCGCGTGTGGCGGGACTCCGACCGTAAGCGTCTGCGTAGATTCATGAATCCAAAGAGGAGCATTTGATTCCCGATCTCATTCGAACGTCTTCTTCTCACTCATTGTGCGAGAACAGTGGTGTCGCGAGTATTGGGGCTACCTCCGAATGCAATTTTCGTAATGCATGTGCGAACCAATAAGGCTTTGACTTCGCGACGGTCGGAGTGAGACCATGGTGAGTGAATTCGGGGTGAAGCGGTGTGAGCTCCTGGCGGAGCAAGCCATTGGAGCCGAGGTTCATGACTCCAAATTCCCTCCAAAACGGTGGCCTCCGCTGAGCCCGTCAACCAAACACTGCTGTCACCGGGTTGCCGATGGAAATGCGGACGGGGCGACCGAATTCGTCCGGGATAGCGGTTTCCGGTGAGAATCCGAACGCGTGCAGAATCGTGGCCGCGTAATCTTCCGGAGTAACCGGATTGTCTTTCACATGCGCGCCCTGTGCGTCGCTGGCTCCATAGATCGCTCCGCCGCGAACACCTCCGCCGGCGAGCAGATTCGTGTAACAATGAGCCCAGTGGTCGCGACCATTCGTGGCGTTGATCTTTGGTGTCCGCCCAAATTCTCCGGCGACGGACACGAGCGTATCATCCAGCAGTCCTCGCTGTTGAAGATCGTCCAGCAACGCCGAGAACGATCGATCAAACGACGGAGTGCAATACTGATGAGTGATCTGCTGACGCCCTGTGAGTTGTCCGTCGATGCCACAGACGTCATTCGGAATACCGTGATTATCCCACAGATTAAACTGGCAACCTTTTGTGTCAAAGAACGTCCAGAACACGTTGACGAATCTCACTCCCGATTCAATTAGTCGACGAGCCATCAGAAAGCTTTGGCCGTACTCATTGCGGCCGTAGCGATCTCGCACTGTTGCGGACTCATGTTCCAGATTGAACACGTCGCTGGCCGCAGCACCGCTGAGCAACTGAAAAGACTTTTCATAGAATCCATCGTAGCGCTGTGTGGCGGAGTCGGGAAGAGTGCGTCCCAGTGTCTGGCGAAGCTGGCGGCGTGATGTCAGACGCGTCGTCGAAACATCCTGTAGAAGTTGCACGGAATCGAGATTCAGCGGAGCTTCGGTGAGAGAACCTTTTCGTTCCTTGTTGAACATCAGTGGGTCATAACCGGGCCCCAGAAATCCACCGGATTGGCCTTTGTAGTTCGGAGAACTGGTCGTAAACGGGCGAGGCAGGACGACCCAGGCCGGAAGATCTCCCTGATCGCCGAGAAGCCTGTGCAGAATTCCGCCGAGCCCCGGATGATCTCGCCGTGAGGCATACACATCCGTCGCAATCCGCGGCAGCTCACCCATCAGCGTATGTGCGATGGCTCCGCTGTGATCGTTGTTGCTATGCGTCATCGAACGAATCAGAGCCAGCTTGTCCGCATGCTGAGCGACTTGCGGAATCAACTCGCCAAAGGGAAGACCGGGCACCGTTGTGGAGATCGGAGAGAAGTACGATCGAATTCCCGAAGGTGCTTCGGGCTTCATGTCCCAAAGATCAGGCTGCGAGGGACCGCCGCAAAGAAAGATCGAGATGCACCGTTTGGCAGTGGCTGTTGACGAAGCCGCCACTGTCGTAGCTTCAAGGGCCCGAGGAATCATCAGCCCTGTCGCGGTCAACGCACTGATTCTTGAGGCGGCTCGTCGCGTGAGGCAACTCAGCGGTTGAGGAAAAAGAGTAATCACGATGCAACTCCCGGCACGAACTCCATCGATCTCACGGCATAGCTTATTGAAAAGTGGTGGCTGTTCGAGCATCGCGGGGCGGAATCGCCGCTTTTTGACGAAGACTTCTTATCACTGCCCGAGCCTGGATCTCGCTCGAAATCGGCCGGACGATACGTTGTCGCCAAAACTTTACTGCCGCGCATTGTTGCAAGAAGGGACAGGATGTAGGGTGCGACAAGTTCGCCGCGGCGAACGCCGACACATCCTACGAAACACTCAAATTCAAAAAATGCGTTACCCTGGCCAAAACTTCACCTCGGTTGACACGGGCGGATTGATGGAAAGAATCACCTGATCCTTCCCCACGAAATCTGATTCCTGCGACATCTCCATGAAAACGTCTCTCCTGCTGACGGCGGCCTTGTGCTTTGCTTGTGCTCCGCAGATCGCTTTTGCGCAGACCGCGATCGCCGAGCAAAAGTTTATGCCGGATACGGCTGCGTATGACAAAACAGTGACTCCGTTTCTGAAGGAACATTGTCTTCGGTGTCATGGAGAGAAAACTCAGGAGGCCGATTTTCGAGTCGACACGCAACTGACCGAAGACCTTTCAGATCGCGTCAATCGGCAGCGATGGAATGAAGTGGTCGATGTGCTCAATAGTCATTCGATGCCGCCAGAAAGTGAACCACAGCCAAAAGCTGAAAGTGCTGC
>CAIXQV010000110.1 GCA_903921605.1 uncultured Planctomycetaceae bacterium
CCTGACTAAACCCAAGGCTTCTGCACACGAGATGCGGATCTCTTTGGCTGGCTTCTGGCAAAATGAAGCAAGAGTTTCCAAAACGTGAGGAGATCCCGTCTTGCCAAGGGCCACCAACTGCAGCTTAATCTGCGCATGATCACCCGCAGGTGTCGTGAGCAGACTTGTGATCTTTTTGGAGATCAGACGCGGAGCCACTCCAGTGATGGTCTCCGGAACGTCCAGCAAGGCTCGAAACGCATGATCCCGAGCCTGACGCAATCGCTCAAGATTCCGCTCGTTCTGGGCTTTCTTTAAAGCCAACTCTGAGTCATCGAGCTTGATCGTGGAGTTGACAACAATCTCCACAGGGGCCGCAGACTGCGAATCCGTCGTTGCGACCACCGTTCCCGCTTGAGGCATCATCGGGATCTCAAGCATCGTTCCCCCGTTCAGCAACACATCCTCAGAAAGAGGAGCGACGCTTTCGGGGCTATTCTGGGCCGAACCACCGCTGGACTGAGTGGACACCTGCGGCTGACTCATTGTCGAAATCTCAGCCGATGATCTGGTCATCAGGTCCTGTGCCGGATTCATCACCCCTGAACCAAAGTGTGGCGACTGAAATGGCGGTCCTGGGTAGGCCATCGGTGGCATCGCCGCATGCATCTGCGGGAAATGCTGGGGCCCGTACCCAGGAAAAAAAGGTTGCGGCATTCCCGGATAGGCTTGCGGACCGGGAAAGGCTTGTGGGGGAAAATTCGGTTGAGGCCCCAAGTGAGCTTGCGGACCAGAAGGCCAGCCGGGACTGGTCGACGACGGCGGAAAACTCTGCGGCGGATTGAAAAGGTGAGATCCCGATCGTGATGGATCTCCGTCGAAGGCATTGGCCGCCCGCGTCGATGAAGCCGGAATCGCTGATGATGATGTTGCAGACTGCGGATTCCAGGTTGCCGAAGAGCCACTAGAAGGCACGGGAGCAAATGCCCCGGATCCAAAGCCTCTGCTCGACATTTGAGGGATCGAGAAATCTGAGCTGTTCGTATTCTGAGTACTAAACGTTTGAGTATCCGAAAAGCGTTCCTCATCGTTCGGGTTGTAATCGAAGACAGAGTTTTCAGGCGACTGCCAGCCGGCGCGAGAATCGTTGAGATTTGTCGAGACGGACTCAAAGAATCGAAAATCGGCGAGCGAATCACTCGATCGCACGCCCTCGTTCTCTGGAACTAAATCCGACATCAGGCGATTCAAAGTCAAGTCATCCATGGAAGACAAGTCCATCCCCTGCTTGACGAAATCTTCCGCATTCACTTTCACTGGTGCCGGTTGCGATCCCGAGATTCCTGACTCAGACGTCGGCATTCGATCGATCGTACGCGGTGCAGCAGTCGCAGCCGAATTCTCACGGAGTGGACCAGCGGCGTTCATCTCAGTGGCTGCAGGAACTCTCTCGCGAAAGTCACTTTCGCTGTCTGAACGCCGAATGCGTTCAAGACCAGATGCAGGCGAAACATCGGGCGAGTAGCCAAGACCGACGGATGCTCGTGGGCTAGTCGAATCTACGTTGGCCGAGCGATCCAATGACGGTGGATCACTGAAACTGGATTTCACGGGCTCATTCGAAAACGGCCTCTGCTCGTTTTGTCGACCCTCCCCATTTGTGCGATTCGCAGAGGGAAGTGAGTCAGCAACGGCCCGAAATTCTCGAATCAGGTCAGAGGCTGTCGTCGCCCCACCAGGATTCACCTGAGAAATTTGATGAATGAAAGAATCTCGTTGAATCGGTCGTAGTCGTTGAACCGTATCAAAAGCAATCCGCTTGAGGTCCCGATTCCCCAGACACGCCGAAACTATGACCTCAGCACAATAGGGCTGATTAATATAGATCAATGCCTGGATCGCTGAGTTGCGGACCCGTGACGACGGATCCTCCAGCATTGGCAACAGAATGTATGCTGAAAGAGTATGGTTGATGCCGCTTAACGCAACGGCTACGGCTCGGCGTACGTGCTTCGAACCGGCCCCCGACACCAACAATAATGCTCGCAAGACAACGGGATCGCGAGTTCTTCCGAGTGCTTCAATCAATTCTATTCGTGCGTTGGTGTCTTCCGGCGGAATCGTCTGCAATCGTCCCATTAGCGGAGCAACGGCGCCAGTGGATGCCGGAGGAATAGTCTGTCGCAAGTCTTTCAGACGGCTTCGAGCAGGAGCGATACATTGGCTAAGATTCAGCAGCGGACTTGAGCCTGTATCAACTCCGTAAGTCACCACCGCAGCCGGAATCACCAATCCAGCTCCGGCAGCCACTAAGTTCTGCAAAGAGTTTCCACACTCCTGACAGAACTTTGCATTGCCAGTGTTCTTCGAACCACACTGATTACAAAACTTCATGAATTCGAGCCGATCCTGAGTTCAGGTCTACGCACTCTCCACAAGAATCCCAGCCAGAAGGCTATGCGGGAAAAGTCTGTAGAGTTCAGCCTCTACGACTTATTAGCCGAAACGAGTTAGTCCCATGGATGTAGTCGCGGACGATTGTTAAAGTAGGTCCTTTCCGCCGAAAAGGACTTTCGCCGTTAGGCGAACCGCGTATGCAAAAAATGCGATTAAAAAACCTAAGGTGTAGGTTGAACATTCTTGTCCGACTGCGTTTAGACGGGCAAGAATCCCCAGCCTACGCGAGCCGCTAAGTCCTCCTTGACAAGGAGCACCTACCGAAATCTGCGACTAAACCCAAAGCCTCGGTTCTGCACCGTCCTAATTGCGGAACTGTGGATTCACGCAGACTATGGATTGAATCATAACCCGAGACGCCAACGAGGGATGCTTGGCGAAGAACAAAATCAACGTCGCCCTGTACTGTCGTTTCGCGTTGTGAAAACCCAGTTAGCAGACCACAAGCACACTGCAACAGGTTGAAGCACGCCAGCAACAGCCAAAATGTCCGGTCGAAGCCAAAACTTCGACCGGACTCATCTCAAAACAACATTCAACTAATGAGCCGAGGCTCGTTATTCGAATGCACCCTTAGCAACGCTGTTTGGATCCTGCAGGAAGACTCCGCAGAATACGTCAAATTCATTAATTTCCTTTGGGCCAACTGTGTAGCCGTCTCGTTCGGCTGTCATGCCAGTGGCATCGAAACCAGGATTGAAGAAGCGGTCGTCGTTCAGGTCGAAGATCGCCTTAACACTGCCGTCAGCCATCAAAATATTTGCACCGTTGCGATGTACCGCGTACCAGTCGCGTGTGTCCTGATACCAGCCGTCAGCCATTTCGTAGTCGGTCAGTGGATTGCCGCTCAGGCCGTTCAACGACTTATCGAGCAATACGAGTTTGGTGGCAGAAACCTTCGCTGGTCCGTCGTTAGCAGTTTCACACAGGCGAGCACCCTGGATAAGCTTTCCAGCTCGGTCAAGTGATACCGTTGAGCCCATGTTTGTCAAAACAGCTTCGTTGGCGTCGCCAGGAGCAGCATCACCCAAAAGTGGAATATTGCTGGATGGAACGTCAGCATTGCTGATCTGAATCTGAGTCAACGGGCCTGTGCAAGTTGGAACGCCACCGCTGACCAACGACTTGCAGTTGTACCCGTTCATGGTGAAACCGCCAGTGACGCCGGTTGAACCAGAAACCAAGTTCTGACCACGAGTCATGAACCAGCTGCTTGCGTAGTTTGTGTTGAATCCTTTGTCAACCCATGCTGCCAATTTTGCAGAGCGACCTGTACCAACAGCCACACCGGCCAAATCCTGAGCGATCACACCAACTCCGGCGCGACCCGCTGGTGCAGACGCACCGTTGCTGGAATCGCTGCCCAGCATGTCATTCAGCTTTTCAAGACCAGCGAATTCGCTGCTTGGGCAAAGCATGCCGCCTGGAAGGCCGCCCTTTACAGTGACAACGTTTCCAACCCAGCTATAGATTGAAGGGTCGCCGTCACGGCTCCAGTCGAACTGACCTGAGCAGATACGCTTAGCTGGATCACTGTCTGACCATGAATATAGAGCGATCCCGAACTGACGCAGGTTGTTTTTGCACTGTGTGCTGCGAGCAGCTTCACGTGCGGACTGAATTGCTGGCAAAACCAAAGACATCAGAATCGCGATGATCGCGATTACGACCAGCAATTCGATCAATGTGAAACCCTTACGACGGGCTTCAGCCACCAAAGTACCCTTGAACATCCTTTTCACAATATCACCTTTTCAAATGAGAAAACAAAAACTCGCCAAAACAAAACCCCACATAGCTTGCCGCAAGTCAGGCCTGAGCATTTGCGACTCGCCACCAATCACCTGCTTCCACATCGCGAATGTGAAAACAATTTTCGAACCGGCCGATTCCATTTCACGTAACATATAGAGTCAGAAGCTCAGCCCCACTTCTGAAGTTCGATCACAAGCAATCTCACGACTGCAGAGTGGATGCTATTGAACAAGATTAATGCCCGATGAAGCTCATGTTAAATAATGAGTTTTCTTCCTCGTGACTCCCGCGATGTTTAGTTCGCCACCAAGCCAATCACTCGACTGCTGAACGAATCCTATTGGCCGAGATTAATGTCCGATGAAGCTCATGTTAAATAATGAGATTTCTTCCTCGTGACTCCCGTGATCGTCAGTTCTCCCCGAAGGCGATCACTTGACTGCTGAACGGATCCTATTGACCGAGATTAATGTCCGATGAAGCTCATGTTAAATAATGAGATTTCTTTCTCGTGACTCCCGTGACGCTGAGTTCGCCCCTTGCAGCCCGTGTAGCGTTCTTGCAGATTCACTTCGTCGCAAACTTCAGCATCACTGAACTCAACACTGTGCGTTCGTTCGGCGATTGACATGAAGAACAGATGAACGGATTGTGAATATTCGAAGATTCTTCCAGCAGTGAATCTCCTTGAGACATACTGAGATCGCACGTGGACTTTGATGACGGCGTTCAGCAGAAGATTGCGATGATTCATGAGCGAGTTTGAGAAAGCAAAAGTTGCGATGAACGCAAGATCGTATGGCTCACTGATCGTCGGGGCCGCATTAATCGTTCTTGGGATGATGGCCTACGTTCGAGTGCTTCACGCGGGATTTATCTGGGACGATGATGCGTATGTAACCGCGAATCAGACTCTGCGAAGCATGGAAGGGCTTGCCGAGATCTGGTCAAAGCCGGGGGCAACTCCGCAGTATTACCCAATGGTACATTCGACCTTCTGGCTCGAGTACCAACTCTGGGGTGACAGTCCACGCGGCTACCATGTCGTGAACGTTTTTCTGCACATCGCTACATCCCTGCTGCTCGCGAAGCTTCTTGGAAAGTTGAAGCTGAGCATCGCATGGCCTGCTGCCTTTCTATACGCACTGCATCCAATTCAGGTGGAATCCGTGGCTTGGATCACCGAGCGAAAGAATGTACTTTCCGGGTTCTTTTACGTCTTAAGTGCGATCGCAGTTGTGGAGTGGCGATTCCCGGATTCGGGACCGGAGACTCCGCAAAAAGCCGAACGCACGGGACGCAGTGTTCGCTTCTATTGGCTGGCTTTCGTGTTCTTCGTATTTGCCCTTCTCAGCAAAACCACGACCTGTGTTCTTCCTGCGGCGACGGCAGTCGTAATCTGGTGGAAAACAGGGCGAGTCACGCGAAGAGACTGCCGCGCCTTGAGCCCATTCTTCGTAGTCGGAGTGTCTTTCGGGCTGATGACCGCCTGGATGGAGAAATGGCGTGTAGGTGCTGTCGGCGAAGAATTCTCTCTTACGGTGATCGAGAAGTTCCTGGTGTCGACTCACGCTTTGTGCTTTTACGCATGGAAGGCCGTTCTGCCTCGGCAACTGACGTTTATTTATCCCCGCTGGCATTTCAAAACTCTTAACACTCTGAATCTTGCTGCCCCCGGTCTCTGCATATTGACCGTTTTCGTCCTCGTGTACTTCCTGCGAAAGGGAAAACGCGGCCCGTTCGCGATGGGAGCACTCTACGCCGGCTCACTGTTTCCTGCTCTCGGGTTCTTCAATGTCTATCCGATGCGGTATTCGTTTGTTGCCGATCATTTCTCTTATTTGGCCATGATGCCACTGATGACGGGACTGACTTGGATTGTCCTCGTCCCGGGGATGGATTGGATTCGATCCTTTTCAATTGTACTTGGCTCGGGAACCTCAGAAAAACCAATCAAGACCAAGTATTTGTGTTGCCTGTATTTCCCAGCTTGGCTGGTGATTGGCATCATTTGCGTGCCTCTGACGATGATGCAGACGGGAATGTACCGTGATCTCGAGACGCTTTGGCGAACGACGCTTCAACGTAATCCTGAAGCATGGATGGCCCACCACAATCTTGGAATACTCCTGGAACAGACTGGAAAAATGCAACAAGCACTTGTTCATTACACGGAAGCATTTTCCCTAAACCCGAGACACGTTTTTGCTATGAACAATGCGGGATTGCTTTACATAAAGGAAGGCAACTTTCCCAACGCTGAGCGACTGTTCCGTCAGGCTATCGACTGCAAGCCTGATTTCGATCTGGCTCACAACAATCTTGGGATTGCTTTGGTACGTCAGGGGCGGTTGCCGGAGGCCATTGCGGAGTTTGATAAGGCTCTCAAGATCACCCCGAGTTACACCAATGCACAGAGTAATCTGGCGGCTGTCCAGAATGCCGTTTCCGGGCAGCCTCATCCCTAAGTCGAATCCGACGACCGTGCAGCCTGCTGATGGAATGCCAAACCGAAGCGACTTCGACGCATAAAGACCGAAATCTTCGTTGGCGCTTAGGGTGAATATGCTTTTCGGTTCGAAATGCTCAAACACGAAGTTAACAGAACTTTCACACATTCTTCATCTCCGCCCGATATTAACGGTTTTTGTTTCAAACGAGACTAGAGTTTCCGAGCCCTCAATCGCGGAATCGGTAAATCACTGACGGACATGCGGGAACACTGAAAATGCGAAGCTGGATTGTTATCCCAGCATTCAATGAAGCAACTCGTCTGGCTCATGTGCTGCGCGGGCTGAACGGAAAAGCATTCAGCGTTGTTGTCGTAGATGACGGTTCGATCGATAAAACAGCCGAGGTTTCGATTGAGTCGCAAGTCTATGTCCTCAGACACATGATCAACCGCGGTCAGGGTGCCGCTCTGCGGACTGGAATTCAGTTTGCTCTGGATCATGGGGCCGAAGAAATCATCACGTTTGATGCTGATGGACAGCATCAGGCTGAGGATCTTTCTTCCCTCGTTAACGTCCTGAGGACTACTCAAGCCGATCTTGTTGTTGGTTCACGTTTTCTTGGCAGTGCCCCCGGAATCCCGTTTCATCGTTGGTGCGTGTTGAAGATGGCCGTCGTCTTTACTCGGTTCACGACAGGTCTGAACCTGACCGATGTTCACAATGGTCTGCGTGCAATGACAGCCGATGCGGCTCGTAAACTGACTTTCACGGAAGACGGGATGGCCCATGCGTCGCAGATCCTGTCGATGGCGGCCCGACTGAAACTTCGAGTTCATGAAGTCCCCTGTTCCATTGTTTACAGCGAACAGAGTCTTGCTAAAGGACAACGCAGCTCTGCCGCCTTTCGGATCCTCGGCCG
>CAIXQV010000111.1 GCA_903921605.1 uncultured Planctomycetaceae bacterium
ATGGTATCTCAACCAGCCTGCCGCGCGATGTGCAGGATGAGATTATCCGTCGCATCCCGGGCTGCGAGAATGCTCAGATTATGCGGTACGGGTACGCCGTCGAATACGACTTCGCGCCGCCAACGCAGTTGTATCCCTCGCTGGAAACACGACTCGTCGAAGGCCTCTACTTTGCCGGACAAATCAACGGCACGACCGGCTATGAAGAAGCCGCCGGACAGGGACTGTTAGCGGGCATGAACGCGGCGATGAAACTGCAGGGCAGGGGACCGTTTGTTCTCGATCGCAGCCAGGCCTATCTGGGAGTTTTGATCGACGATCTGGTAACCAAAGGTGTCGATGAACCGTATCGAATGTTTACTTCCCGCGCCGAATATCGCCTGTTGCTTCGTCAGGACAATGCTGATCGTCGACTGACTCCGCTGGGCATTGAACTGGGCAGCGTGACCTCAGAGCGAGCCGATCGTTTTCATCTCTACGAGGAAGAATTGAACCGAGCATTTACAGCGATGACAAAGCTTCGAGCACAGGGGCAGACGCTGGAGGAGCATCTGCGACGCAACACGATCACATGGGAGGAAATCTATGGGTTGTTTCCTCAGCTTGCTGAGTTCCATCTGTCAGAAAACACCAAGCGGCAGATGATGATTGAAGCTCAGTATGCAGGCTACGTGCGTCGCCAGGAGGCGGAGATTCATCGGCTGCAAAAAGTCGACTCGGTAAAAATCCCCGAGACCTTTAACTATCTCGCCGTGCCTCAACTGCGAACGGAAGCTCGAGAACGACTCAATCGCCTGAAACCGACAACCGTTGGCCAAGCCAGCCGTGTCAGCGGAATTACTCCGGCCGACATCGCGATTCTGATGTTCTACCTGAAGCCCACAACTTGATTATCAGCCTCAAAATCCAATAAGAACAACTTCCTCTGGCGTGATTTTTCTGACTCGTTGGATCTGGGGCCACTCTTCTCAGTATTAGATGCCAAAACTATCACCTGCATGACTTCCGTAGAGAGCTGCTTATGTCGCTGGTCTCACGAATCTCTGTCTGGGTCGTCTTCTTTGTCACATTGACAGAATGCTGCGCAATCCCTGCGGCCGATCGCCCCAACATCATCGTGATCATGTCCGACGATATGGGATATTCTGATATCGGGTGTTTTGGCGGAGAAATCGAAACGCCAAATCTGGACGCTCTCGCTGATAATGGACTCCGGTTTACTCAGTTTTACAACACAGCGCGTTGTTGCCCGACACGCGCATCACTACTGACCGGACTCTACGCACATCAGGCTGGAATCGGGCATATGGTCGACAGCCGCGCTGAGTCTGTCAGTCAGGCTTATGCTGGCGAACTCAGCCATCGTGCCATGACAATCGCGGAAGTTCTCAAAACAGCCGGGTACAACACATACATGGCCGGTAAGTGGCATGTCACACAGAAGACCAGCCCCGTGAATGATGCAGGCAAGCATAATTGGCCACAACAACGAGGTTTCGACCGATTTTACGGCACAATCCATGGTGCTGGCAGCTTCTTTGACCCGAACACTTTGGTTCGAGACAGCACTTTTATTTCTCCGTTCGCTGATCCGGAGTATCAGCCAGATCTTTTCTACTACACCGATGCGATCAACGATCACGCGGCACGCTTCGTTACTGAACACCATCAACAAGGGAATGACAAACCGTTCTTTCTCTATGTCGCGCACACCGCTGCTCACTGGCCAATGCATGCGAAGGACAGCGATCTCAAGAAGTACTCGGGGCTCTACGATGCGGGCTACAACACCATTCGTGCGGCGCGGCTTGAGAAAATGAAATCTCTGGGACTGCTGGACTCGCGGTGGAAGATCTCGACACAGGCGGGCGACTGGAGTCTCGTTGAAGACAAGGCGTGGGAAGCACGCTGCATGGAGGTCTATGCCGCGATGGTCGATTGCATGGACCAGGGCATCGGCCGACTCATTGATACACTGAAAAAGAATGGACAGTTTGAAAACACGTTGATCCTTTATCTGCAGGATAACGGCGGCTGCGCGGAACCCATGGGGCGCAACAGACCCTATCAGGCCCGTGAGAAAAAGGCGACTCTTCCGGAATTGCCTTCGACTTTCCTGCAACCCGACATGATCCCCAAACAGACTCGGGATGGTTATCCCGTTCGTCAGGGACAGAGCGTCATGCCCGGCGCGGCCGACACTTATATTGGTTATGGTCGTTTATGGGCAAACGTCAGCAACACTCCGTTTCGCGAATACAAACACTGGCAGCACGAAGGCGGAATAAGTACTCCACTGATTGCTCATTGGCCTGCAGGGATCGCCGCAAGCCGTCGAGGCAAACTGGACTCACAGACGACTCATCTGATTGATGTCATGGCCACGTGCGTTGATCTTGCCCATGCGAAGTATCCTCAGGAGTTCAAAAACACTCCGATTCAGGCACTGGAGGGAATCAGCCTCCGTCCGGCTTTTGAGGGAGGCTCAATCGATCGTCAGACTCCTTTGTATTGGGAACATGAGGGCAATCGAGCCATCCGACTTGGACCGTGGAAGCTGACCTCCGCATATCCCGGAGATTGGGAGCTATATAACATTGAGTCGGACCGCACTGAGATGGTCGATCTTGCCAAGCGTCACCCCGCGCGTGTTCAGGAGATGTCCGAATTATGGGAGGCATGGGCCGATCGAGTGGGAGTTGAACCATGGGCAGTCGTTGAAGAGGCAGGCCGAAAGCAAAAGAGGTAACAGGGGAGCAGTATCGAAGGTGGCCATCGTCACCTGATAAATCGATGCGAATGAGATGTCAGGAATCACATGAGGAATCATGGGCAAAGAAAGCCGAATACGTAAGACAACGGTCAGATTGGGCGGTTTTGCGATGTCGGAAATCCGCCAGAACTCGCCCCTAAATCCTCAAATATGCCCGTTTTGTGATCAAACCCTGAACTCAAAGTGAAAGCGGGCAAGCTGCGCAACGAAACTGCCGTTGACGGTCTTTCACGAATGGATACAATCGGCAGAGTTGAGGGTTGGCACGAACCGGGAAGCTCCTGCAACTCGAAGTGACTTCGGGACTTGCGTGAGCTGGTTTTTGCCTTCTCAATGCGAAGCTCGCAAATTTGGGCGAGTCACGTTGAATCAGAACCACCTTACGACGCTGTTTGGGAAGTCTGAGTTCAGCAGTGAAGCGTCAGGGACGGCGTCCGGCAAGCTGTCGGACGATGGAATGCTGCACGTTGCAGCTCATCGCTTTTCCACAGAACGGATTGTGCTCATGAAAACTGTGTTCACGACTGGCGAAGCCGCCAAGATCTGCAAGGTCAGTCAGCAGACGATCATTCGCTGCTTTGACTCTGGTCAGCTGAAGGGATTTCGCGTCCCCGGATCCAGGTTCCGTCGTATTCCACGTGATGTCCTCTACAAATTCATGAAAGAGAACGGCATCCCAACCGACGCGCTGGAAAGCGGCAAGCGGAAGGCGTTGATCGTGGACGACGATGTTGAGCTGGTAGAATTGATCACCGACGCTTTGATGGCCGATGGGCGGTTTGAAGTACGAATCGCCAATAACGGTTTCGATGCGGGAATGATGGTCAAGGAATATCATCCGGACATCATCGTTCTTGACGTGATGCTTCCCGACATCAATGGTAAGGAAGTCTGTCAGCGTGTCCGCAGCGATTCAGCACTGGACGACGTAAGAATTATCTGTATCAGCGGTATGGTTGAGCAGGATAAGATTCAGGAACTGAAGGCATCGGGAGCCAATCATTTCATTCAGAAGCCGTTTGAAGTGGATGCTTTGATCGACAACATCTGCCGATTGCTTGATATCGAGCAGTTGCAGTCGTAAACCCGGGTGCCAGATAAAGTCGTTGCGACAACAATGCTTTCCCGATTAATTCTGGGCGAGCGCAGAAGTGTTACGGCTCATTGACGGCACATCTTCAGAACATATGCACCATGTGTGCATCGGAAAACTCAGAACTAAAACTCCGAAAGCCCGGCTTCCATAAAAGCCGGGCTTTTCTTCGGTAACAGGATGATGTCTCAACATGTCGGCAGACGAACGAAATAGCCCAGCGCCGTTCGTGCATCAACTGCTGGCAGTGCTGGCAGCACCGGTCGACTGGAGAGTCACAGTTGATACGATCATAGAAACATGGATTCGTTTCGGCGGAGCGTCAGCAGCTCTGCTGGTCAGCCCATTGGGGCCGGAGCAAATTGAGTTGGTTTACGGTCGTAGTGTTTCCAACTCACCGCCACATCTGAGCCGCTCCACAATCGACGCACCATTCTCGGTGCTGCTTGACCAGTCCGCTCTGATTGATTGTATCGCGGAATCGGGATTGATTGGTGGCGTCAATGTGAGAGTTCTTCTGTGGACTGACCTCTGCACTGCCATGATTCTGCAGATGCCTGAGAAAACCTCTTCCGAACACACTCCGGAGATTCAGGAAGGCATCGCGGCAACCTGCCGTCAGATTCTATCACGCGCCACGAATCGCCCAGTTCTCGTTCCAAATCACTCTGTTCTCGAAGCCATGGCTGAGTACGCCGCAGGAGCCGGGCATGAAATCAATAACCCTCTCGGAAGCATTATCGGTCAAACTCAATTGTTGCTGAAGCAATCACAATCGGTCGAACATCGGCAAGCGTGTGAAACAATCGGCGCTCAGGCGTGGAGGATTCGCGACATGATTGGCAACTCGATGCTTTTCGCGCGGCCTCGGATTCCTCAGAAACAAATCTTCAACCTCGTCACTTTGCTCCAACAGACTTTGCAGCCGTTAACACAAACGGCGGCCTTGGATAACATAGCCATCAAACTGGCCAGTACTTCTGACGAGATCCTGATTGAAGCTGACGACTCCCAGCTTGGTACCCTCCTGGGACATCTTGTCAGAAATAGTATCGACGCCCTTCGATCAAGTCATACACATGGCACGATTTCAGTGACGCTTCGTGATGACATCGCTGGTTGCGTGGAACTATCTGTAAGCGATGATGGACCAGGAATCAGCTCGGCGGAAATTCGGAAAAATCTCTTCAGTCCATTTTACTCCGGACGATCGGCCGGGCGAGGACTTGGGTTTGGCCTCTGTCTGGCATGGCAAATCGTTCGACTTCATGATGGACTCCTCCTTCACGACTCTCCGGATCGCGGTGGAACTGCGTTTCATATTGCTTTCAGAACAACATTGTCAGCGAGGAGCATACAGTCTTCCTAACCATGAGCGTCTGCCTGACACGCATATTTCACACTTGACCCGAGTCCTGTCGGATCGTGACCATCACTGACTCAATCTGCTACATTCCCGGGAGCAGAGAAACCGATCTCCCATTACAGAAAACTCTTTTTTCGATCTTGATCTGAAAGCCCCTGATCATGGCCAAGGCCCGCCTTCAAGGCATTTTCACTCCCAACCTCATCCCTTACACCGTGGACGGAGGAATCAATGAGCAGGAATTGCGGCGCTATGCGGATTGGCTCATCGAACGAGGTGTACACGGTCTTTACCCGAATGGCTCCACAGGCGAGTTCACTCGATTTACGCCGGAAGAACGCCGGCGCATCGTCGCGATCCTTGCCGATCAGGTTCGTGGCCGAGTTCCCATCCTGGCCGGTGCGGCCGAAGCCAACGTAAAAGAGACACTTTCTGCCTGTGAGTACTACGCTTCACTGGGAATTCGAGCTGTCGCGATTGTGGCTCCGTTCTACTATAAGTTGAGCCCTGCGTCAGTTTACGCATACTTTGCAGAAATTGGCCGAAACACTCCGATTGACGTGACGCTGTATAATATTCCGATGTTCGCCAGCCCGATCGACGTCCCCACGATTCAACGTCTTTCAGAAGAATTTGAACGTATTGTGGCGATTAAGGATTCCTCCGGCGATATTCCGCACATGATTCGCATGATCCAGGCGGTGAAGCCGAACCGTCCCGATTTCGCCTTCCTGACGGGCTGGGATGCGGCTCTGATGCCAATGTTGCTGGCAGGTGCCGACGGTGGAACGAACGCCAGCTCTGGAGTTGTCCCGGAGCTGACTCGCAAGCTGTATGATCTCACAACGACTTATCAAATCGATGCGGCTCGTGCGGTTCAGTACGACCTGATCAAGCTGTTTGACACCATGATCTACTCAGCCGAGTTCCCTGAAGGCTTCCGGGCGGCGGTAGGTCTCCGAGGCTTCAAGATGGGTCACGGGCGACAGCCGCTTTCCGACAAGCAACGAACCGACCTGAGTACTCTTAGCAGAGAACTCCAGTGCATGCTTTCCAATCACGGCTTCACAGATCAGCCTGTTGGCGGATGCCCGATCGGAGATTCGACATCGGCAGCAAATCCTGCGGATGTATCTGCGATTGTGCAGCAGGTCGTTGCGGAACTTCAGCGACGTGGACTCATGTAAACAGGGGCTATTCCGGCATTAACTGGATGTGCCCATTACAGTGCTTGCAGGCAACTTTATGCCCCATGTATTTTGGGGCAGCTCGAAGCTCTTCGCTGCAGTGGGGACAGGGCGTATAGAACGCCTTCGTTTCAATTGCAGCGCTGTAGTTGAAGAGATGATTGCAATGCTTGCACTGCACTTTCATCCCTTTGTACTTCCTGTGAATTCGAAGCTCTTCCTGACATCCGGGACATAGCACGTAATGGCCTTTTGGCGAGGCAGCCGCGATCACATCGATCTCCGGAAGAGGATTGAACGTAGGAATCTCAACACTGTCTTCTGTCAGTTCGTCATTCAATAACGCCCGACAGTTTCGGCAATGGACAACTCGCGGAGGCATATCGTCGCCACACTGAGGGCAGGGGCCTCCCGGCCAGGCACCAGTCATCGCTATTCTCCTGCTGTCCCTCGAATCGTGCTCCCGGGCATCGACAATTCGACGCCTCACCCCGGTGACTCTAACAAGAAATCATTCTGATCATCATCTGAAGATTCAGCAAACCATCAGGTCAAGTTCTCCTCTCACCGCCTGACACACGCCAGTTGAGAAGAAGCATCTCCGCCCTCGAGATTGCATCGAAAACGCACGGCTATCAAGCCGACGGAATTCCAAAATTTCCCTCAGAGCTTTGCTTTCACAGCCAATACTTTGTGAAACGTTCGAAAGTAGAGATGCCCGTTTGCAACAGCGGGGGTCGAGTGGCAGTCGTCACCTAGTGATGTCCGCCCCAGTTCATGAAACTCACGCCCGGCATTGAGGACCACAACGATTCCGTCTTCAGTCACACAGTACAGCCGATCTTCAATACAAACCGGAGACCCGCTGAACTGCCCATCGATTCGTTCCGACCAGACCTCGTTGCCAGTGGCAGCCTCGAGGCAAACCATGATCCCCTTGTCACCCCACAGAAACAGCAGCCCATCTTTCGCCACAAGGCATGGCACGTACGGAAGCATCGTCTTCCGTTCATAAACGATCCGAGTGGCATTGTCCGCGTCAGGATCAATCTTCGCAGCCGCAAAGTACTTCCCATTGCCACCCTCGCCACAGGTCGCAAAAACCAACCCATCAGCAACAATCGGAGATGCGACGGTTCTCATCGGAAGCTTTGGCGTCTGCCAATTCAATTTTCCCGTTCGCAAATCGGTGCTCGTAATGCCGTTCGATTCGCTGATGCACAGGATTTGGAGATTACCACCTTTACCTGGAGCAATAACGGGAGTTGAATACGAAGTCTTGCCCGCGTTTCTTTCAGCAGCCCAGACGGTCTCCCCTGTTTCAGGATTAAGCGCCAACAGAGAACTCGGGCCGACCTGGTCATTCGAAACAATCAGGAGACCATCCTGAACGATCGGGGAGACTCCAAGATTGTGTTCGCTTTCATAACTGCCAAGATCTCTGGTCCAAACCTGCTTCCCCTCGAAGTCCCAGGCTGCGATCGTCAGTTTTGCATTATCAGCGAACATAACATAGACACGCTGCCCATCGGTCGCCGGCGTACTTGATGCCCAACTGTTCTTGAGATGTTTTTTACTTTCTCCAAGCGTGACAGAAGCCTGCCAGCGTTGCTGTCCCGAATCACCATCGAGGCAATGCAGGTATCGAACGCCACCACCTTCCGTGGCAGAAGTAACGAATAAAGTTTTCTCCCAGATCACCGGGGCTGAATGCCCAACACCGGACAAATCGATCGTCCAGGCATAGTCACCAGCTTCCCAAGTCACAGGGATGCCTTGTTGCGTACTTATTCCGGTACCGTTCTCGCCGCGAAATCGAGCCCAGTTCTCAGCTGATACCGCTCCTGAGAACAAGCTCATCAGAGTGAGAATCAACGCCGGTACAAGTGGTCGCATTGCAAATCTCTGTTTCGAATGGTGTATTCCGTGCGCGGCCACGGTTAAGGTAATGATCTGACAGAGACATCCCGCGAACACCCGGCCTCAATTGACGCCGCCCAAAGAATAGCAGAAACACGCGAGACTCACACAGTAAAGCAGCATCACTCCAGTTTCAACGCTGGGCTAACGAGATCGTCAATACCCCAGAAGTTCAAGGTATGATCTGCGTTCCGACTGAGTGAGCCCAAATACTTCCGCAAGCTGCAGCACAAGCTCTGTCGCGGCACCTCGCTGGGCCGACTCGCAGGTGATCTCAATCTCAGCATATGGAGGCAGCCCTTCGACGGCATCCATAGAAATGGTGACGGGGAAGCCACCTGCAGCACCCTCAAAAGACCGGCGGACCTTCTTTACACAACCTGCAGGGGTAAATCCCAATGCTATCAGCAGAGACCGGAGGACCGAGTTGGACTGAACTGACTCAGTGGAGGGTATTTTCAGTTCCAGTTCTTCACGAGTCTTTGTGATTGTGTCGAGCCGCGGACCTTTGTAGGTCAATTCTATTTGACCGTTACACGACCGGATTCGAATGGCTTCGTCAGTCTGATCAAAGTCACGACAGGGATGATTAAAGTATTCGTCGCATTGACGATACTCGAGGACCGGATTTCCACCTCCCCAACGCAGAGCAGTCTGTTCGAATTCGCCCACATTGGTTACCAGATACTTGGCTTCCACTTCAATCATGCTGCAAGTGCTCCGAAAATCACTATTTGCTCCCCGAGGATGCCACTTTGTCTCCGATTGATCTCAGATGATTCCAGGTGAATAAACCTGAATCATGAGTATCTGACCAGCGAACTCTTAATGCGTAGTTTCCGCAAAGAGAGATATCATCAAGACCAAGGTCTACTGGAACGGTTTCCGGATCCAGAAGTTGCTTTCCTGAGAGTTCATCCACGCAGACAGCGCAGCGACAGTTTTGCCTGATCGTGCGAAATGGCAAACGGGCGATGTCTGTATCAGACCATACCAATTCCAGAACTCGTTGTTCCTTGTGAACTTTTATATTCTTCGGGGACTGCATAAGTGGCTACTCAGTTTCGTCAGGTTCAGAATCATCAAAGTCGTCGCCGGATTCACTGCCGGTCACAAATGACTCGATCAGCATCTCAACGAACTCTTCCAGCGAATCAGCAATTACCTCAAACTCGACGGCGTGATGCCGAAACTGCAGTACGCCTGCGTGTTCCCCGTCGAGATCGACGCAGTAATAATCTCCTTCACCCGTTTCGCCAATGACCAGAAGCTGATCAGGCCATCGGAATTCCTGACCGTCAGGATCGAGAATCGCTATCGCTCGTACTTCCCGGTTGATTTCCAGCACATCTGCCGGCATTGAGAATAGCTCAACCTCCGAGACAACACCTTCGGAATCGTCCCCGGAGTCGGACCGAAAAACAGCACTCAACAAAGGCGGGTAAGAATCGAGCAATTGAACGTAATCTGCGGGAAGCGACGCTTCGCAAAGCGCTTCAAGCTCCTGAATAACCTCAGGTTTCATCAATCACCCGCTCAGACTTGAGTCAAACAAAGCCAAAGGTCCAGAATAAGCTTGCTGGTTGACTCCCGAAACGCAACGGCTGATCAGTCCAGACCAGGGTGTTTTACCTTCTCCCAATACTTCTCGAAATTGAAATCGGGGCTATTGTCGGCGTCATGACATTTCCCGCAGGTTTCATTTTTAGCGTGTTCAAGAGTTACGCGAACTTCTTTTGCAGCCGCTTCAGTGTTGCCAGCCTCAATCAACTCGACATGGCGACTTCCGGGACCATGGCAGTTCTCACACTGACTACCCCCCATTAGTGCCTGCAGAAGCCTCTCGGAGTCATCTGCTGCAAACTCCTCGTTCAAAAACCCATTTTGGAACCTGACATATTCTTCAGGATCCCAGCCGGTAACATGACAAGACAGACACTCAGGATCAAAGTCGCGAGCAATTCCATGCAAACGCTCGTATCCGTGACGCTGATGGACGGGATCGAGACTTTCAAACGCATGGGCATGTGGTGTTTCCTTCCAAATGTCAAACGCCTTTGTGTGACACTCACCACATTTCGAAGCCCCAACAAAAGTTGCTCCGGACGGATGGGCAACTGGATTTTCTGCGGTAACAATTGAACTATCTTTCAGGCGTCCTTGATAGACCTTCATCAACTCTGCCATTTTTTCTGACTCGGAAAAATGAGCAGCGGACACAGTGACGAGTTCATATCGAATCGAGTCCTTTTCGCCCTTTGGATACAACCCGACAACTCCTGCCGTCTTGCCTTTTTCACCCACACGCAGGAGACGAACAGGACCAATCATCTCTGGCTCTCGATCACCATCTTTTCCGTCCGCAGCCACAATGATATCGAACTGAGGAAATGCGGCGGCTTGTTCTCGAATCTCTTCGTCCGTTGACTGCGAAAGCAGGACTCTGAAGTCAACCTTCTCCTCATCAAATCTGCTCAGAACATCCTTCAATGCTTCCGTAGGATCACCCCATTGCAAATCCGCAACGGCCGCTTCTTCCGGAGTGCGATCAGGAATAACCTCGCGGCGAATCTTGTCGCTCATAACGCTGGTGATGCCGACTTTACATCCCTGCACTTCAACAATTGTGTATGAAAGCGGTGTGCCAATCTCTTTGGTCCCGAGGAAGGTCAGGTTGGCTCCCAGGAAACACAGCCTTGGATCACCAGTATCCAGATGTTGGGCCAACAGATAACCCGGATCCAGCCGCAACTCAGCAACGCCCATCCCCAGCGCCACATACTTCATCTCGCGCAGCGCTTCGAGCATCGTTTCAAATTTGATCTGAGCCTGCGGCCCGGAACGTCTCGAGAGACCACCAACATCAACGCCTCTGACCGTCCACCCCAGCGATTCAATCTTCGAAAACAAACCTGCTCGACGAGCCATCCCACCCAACTGATTTGCCGTACAACCGCACGGCTCAAAATAGCCGAACTGCTCACCCGTCACGATAAATGTCAGGAGCGGCTTCGGCCATTCAGGGAACATTAGTGGCGCTACCAGCTGCGCAGATTCAGCGACATCACTCGATACGGTTGCTGTATCACTTCTCTGAGTAGCGATGAGGGATGTTGGCTTTTCAGGATCACCCTGTTTCTGACTAGAGGCTGCGATCGGAGGAGGCACCGTGGCTGGCGTCCCCGGATCCGTTATTGGAGGTTTCTCCGGAAGCGGCATCCATATCAACGACGCGGCAAGAAAGATCAGCCCCAGGAAACTGAGAACAATGAACGTCGAGTTGCGCATTTCGTAACAGCCCTGGTACCGATAACGGTAGTAACGTGCTGCCAGCCCTGTCTGACCGACATACAGCCTAATTCAGGCTGTCAAACGGAACAAACAATAGCTTTTTGCGACTTTCCAGAGAACCCCAAAAGAACTCTGCCCTCAACCTTTAATTTGAGTAAATCAGTAGACTGAAATTCAGCTTTTCGCCGGAAGAATGATTTGTGGATATCGCAACCTGACCGGGTTTTGAATCCGTGCGTTGAACGTGAGGCCTTCCCGGAGGAACCACAATCTTCAACAAGTAACGATGGACAGTGCCTGATGGCTCACCAACCGGTGAAATTGAGGCGGTAACAAAGGAGGGATCTGCCTTGACTTCGGTGATCTTGAGAGGCTCGGTCATGTCTTTTTCATCAACGACCATCAACAGGGTTGCCTCACGGCCTTCCGAGGCGGGAAATGAACCAAGCCGCAATTGCATTTTATCGGAGTCGTACATCGTGCCGGCCATCGGCTGTAACCGGATAACGCCCTGCTTGCGAGCCGTTACCAGAATTTTTATCGGCTCTGATTCCTGAACCAGTTTGACTTCCACTTCCTCAGAAAACAAACCCGCAGGAATGCTTGGCGAAACTTCCACATTCACAGAGACCCCACCAACGTAGTCCCCGGCTGCAAAGTCTTCAGGTGTAAAAGGCCCAGGCGTTAATGTCACTAACCCCGAAGGACTCTTCAAAGACTCTATTTCCAGTGTCGAAAGAAGCTTCGAACCAATTGTCGCCCTAAGCTTCGCCGCCTGTGTTTCGTAAATATCTCCAACAGCCCAGATGCCAGGCTGCACGTCGTAGGGCATTTCGACGGCCCCCTCCACTGCCAGCTTGAGGGTTGTATTCTTGGGATCGTTCGTAAACAGGTCACCCCCGTGACGAAAACCTCGATCTGCAACCTTCCCGCCATTCCAGTTCATCGTCAGCGTTATCGATTCGCCGGGCTTCACGACAGCGGCTTTCCTGGCAGTCTCTTCGACGGCACCGAAACCGAACCGAGTACACTTACAAGTCGTTGTCCCCGTCTTCAGGATCAGGTCGGCTTCACCTTCGTTTTTGATCACAAAGTCGTGCGATTTGTGCTCACCGACTCGCATCGTTCCGAACTTGAAGACGGGCCCCATAACGAAGGCTTTCGGCCAAGGTCCCGTGGCCGAAGGGACTGGATTGCTCTCTTCTTTGTGGTCATCACCACGTGCAGCATGTGCCGTAAGTGCAGAGGTATCTTTTGCGGCCTTAATCTTATCGGCGACAGACGCTTCACTCGGTCCTTCCCCGCACCCGGTCACACCAGCCATGAAAAGGCCCAATGCCATGACACAAACTCTCGATACAGGATTTGATTTCAACATAGCGCTCTCCGCCCGCTGCATTACTTCTGATTATTTTGAAGACCCAGACTGCGTTTTCATCGCGTCCTGAATTAAGGCACGATCATCATCACTCAAATACCTGTCCCGATGACCCCACTGATGATTTACCTCATCGAGCTGCCGGACTCGATCTGCCGCCAACACAAACAACTGTTCGACCTCAGCATTCGAATCACCTCGCCTGATACCCTCGTAACAGAATCTGACAAGCTGCATCCACGCTTCAACGGAAGATGGGTACATGGCGACCACCTGTTGTTGCAACCCAATCGCCTCACTCAACAACCCGTCTTCGCTCTTGATTCGAAATCCAATGGCCAGACATTCTGCCTTCAGACCAACAGAAAAACTATTGCGTGTGTCGACAGAGATCCAGAGGTTACAGGCATCCAGTGCCTTATCGAGCGATTTTTCCACTTTTGCCTTCTGTTCAGCCAACGAAACTGCATCTTCACCCGAATTTTTCACGGCCGATGCGATGCTTTCAAGCTCTTTCGATTCTTCTCTCAAGGCATACGCGGACAGCTCCGCAACTCGTTGGCGCGGCCCTACGGCAAGCAAATCCGTCTCTGCAGCCTTATGATAGGCCACCAATGCTTCCCGCGGGTTTCCCTGACGGTGAAGAAGGTCATCGCCCAGAAGCATATATCGCTCCACGCCGGAGACATCCATCAGCCCAAACCGTAGCACAATGACTGCAGTTAATGCAGAAAGCGAAACGCCCGGGAACATCCAATTCCGTCTGAAGAAACTTGATTCATGACGCCGCACGGGAATCCCTTCCTCCATCTGTCCAATCGCGGAGGAAATCAACAGCAGCAACATCACGATTGGCATTTCAAAGCCGCCAGCGGCAAGCAAATGCACCATCAAGGTTGCACAGGAAGCGAGACACACATTCCTGTCGAGACCTTGAATCTTCCCTTTGCTTCCGATCACGCAAAAGATCAATCCCGAAAGCGGTAGCAGTCGCTCCGTAAGGTCAAGATGAACCGACTCACCATTGATCCACTGCCAGGCCAGATGAACAATTGCCCCCAACACGATCGACTTTGGTACTGTGTATCGAAGGCGTTTCGCGATAACAATCTCCTCTGCTTGCGAAAGCAGAACCGCATCTGAAGAAAACGATTTGCGAAAACTGCCCCAGATGAATAACAGCAGACCAGCGAAGCCGATGGCCCCTCCGGCCGACCACGATTCAAGAAGAAAATTGTGAGGATCGCGAATCTCTTCGCTCCACTCATCTGCTTTATGCTTCAGATAGACCTGACGAAAATTGCCAGGACCAGCACCAGTGAGTGGTGCTTCCTTGATGGTTTCAATCGCCCCGGTCCAATAGAAAAATCTGCATTGCAGAGACCGAGATGACTCAAATATCACCTCTTTATCCAGAGCCCCGGAAAAGGCTGCAATTCCCACGATGAGCCCCACAAAAGCCGCACCCAAAAACGACCACTGCAGAATCTTTCTCGCAGCAGTGGTTCGCCAACTGCTGATTGCAACAACAGCCAGACCCACAACGGCACCAGCCCAGGCAGAACGGCTTTTGGTCAGCACCAGACAGTACAGGATCAGCCCCGCCTGAAGCAGGGGAATGATTATTACCATGAATTTTCGCGGCCCGCGGAAAGTCCAGGCTTGGACTGCTTGTCCAACCAGTAATACGAACGATGTTGCAAGCACACCGGCCAAAGTATTCGTCAGCGAAAATGTTGCGAATGGCTCAGAGCTTGACAGGAGTCGATTCTCCCACAGGATTCGATCGGTCCCTTCGAGCGGAATCCCCTTCGACTGAAAACGAGACACAATTTCAGAAATTCGAAACAGTCCCGTTCCACCGGGCTCCGCAAGGGCCTTATCCAGTTCTGAACGTTCGCCCCGATACCATTCCGCCTGCTCAGGGTAGAAAACCTGATGTTGCCAAATGCCCATCACGGCAAGCCCAACGACGATCGTAGTCACGACCTGATACGCCTGAATCGCCTGAAGTCGATCGAGGCTCAAGTGTCGAAATATTCTCCAGGCGACCAATAATCCAATCCACTCAAATGTCAGATTCAACGCCGACCGACGATCTCCTTCAACATGAAACACACAGGCCGTTGACAGGATATGTCCAACGACAATAAGCAGTACTCCAAAATCCACGATGCCGAATCCAGCCCTTCGCAGGCTATCGCCCTGATCGCCTCGCGCTGCAGTCCAATATCGAAGCCCGATCATTCCTCCCAGCGTCAGCCAAAGAATCACCAGATGCAACCCGCCTCCATTCACTGCGTCTTCCGTCGGCCATAAGAATGCAGACGTCAGCAAGGCCAGCGCAAAGATTATCAGTGGTGATCGCATGAACAAATCTTGAAGGAAGCAGACTGAACCAGACAGAAACATCACAGCAAATAGAAACGGAAAACGATCGCGGCGAAACCACCAACGATCTTCCAGCAGAGTTCCTCGAACAACTGCAGAGATGCGAAACGCTTCGCCCGCGGACGGCATATCTTTCCCAAACGTTCACTCCGGAGAATGAACGGAGACAGAAGACTGCTGAGTTCTGACTTCCGCTAACGTCACCTGAATCTCATTTACGGATCGCCGCCCAACAGTTTCCAGAATCGCGATCACAGCCAAAACACAGGAGATCAAAGAACATACCAGAGCGGCTCCAGCCCAGTCTTCAACTTTATACAGCAACAACCCCGCAAGTCCCGTCATCGCGGTCGTTAAATGAATCATGAGCACTGCGTAGACTGGTCGAAATCCCAGCTCCACTAAGCGATGCGAGAAATGACTCTTGTCCCCATGAAATGGACTCCGTCCCTGACTGAGGCGAATAAAGACCACACTGCAAAAATCGTAGAGCGGGACAGCCATCACGCAGACCGGAGCCAACATGACGTGCCGACTGCCTGTGCTTTCGTAAAACGTCCCCGTTACAGTAAGAGTCGCCAACAGGAAGCCAATCAAATTACTGCCACAGTCTCCCATAAAGATGCTGGCCGGAGGTCGATTCCAGACCAAAAATCCAGACAAGGCACCGGCCAGCAACACCAACGGAAACGCGACAGACACCGTTGGTGACCGAAGCATAACCAGGAGAATGGCAGCAAACATCAATGAGGCGATCAGACCAATGCCCGCCGACAACGCATCCATGTTGTCCAGAAAGTTCATCGCGTTGGTCAACACAATGATCCATAGCACGGTCGCCGCAAAACCAAACCAGGGCTGGCTCACAAACACCGTCGCTCGGACCCCGGCCAGTACGACTCCCACAGCAACCAACATCTGCAGACCAAGCCGAAACTTCCACGAGAGATTCCAGCGGTCATCCGCGAGTCCGGCCAGAAAGAGCACGATCGCGCCTGCAGCAATCGCCACCAGTTGGACCGTTCGATGCGAAGCTTCTCCAAGCTCCTGAAGGATCTCATCAATCACAGCAAATCGTCCTGCGGACTGAAAGATACAGACTGCCACGATCACCATTGCGGGGATCAAAACTCCCAGAAATATCGCGATGCCACCACCGCGAGGCGTGGGCTGAACATGGACCTTTCGCTCTCCGGGAAGGTCAATTAGTCCCAACGCTGGCGCTAAGGCTCGTACCACAGGGGTCAGAATTACAGTGAGAATCGCGGATGCCAGAAATCCGGCAACCATAAACTCCAGCATCGGTGAGCCTTCTTAACGCGGGGCTGAACGGAAAACGGTTGCGTGTTGTACGTTGATTCAACGAGTTGCTACAGGAGAAATCCGCGAAACAAGGACCTCCTGAAATAATCAATTGGGCTTGACGCTAAATCAGGCCAGGACTCTCTGCAAGTGCCGCCAATATCCTGAATCGCGGCCAGCCCCGTCCAAAGTTTTGAAGATTTGACAATCCCTAAACAGTTCTCGGCGGACAACAAGATCCCTTGGCCGTTTCAGTGCAGAATCTACAATTCCAAGTGACTGTTTTCCGAATAGGCGTGAGGATTTTGCAGGCTAGACCGTCCATTGTTGTAGATTTGGCAGCGTGCCGACAGACACTTGGACTGAACCAAAACACTGTAAAGCCATATCACAAAATGACTTACAGTAAATCAAGAAAGTCCGGCCCGTTTTGGCGCGGCAGTTGCCATTGAAGTTGAATCAGTTCGACAACAAACAGGCCATAGACTGTATCAAAGCATAACGGAGTGAGTGCGATGCGAATTCAAATGACCCCAAAAACTGTCCGAAGAATTCTTTCCGCTGACGGCTATCTCGATCTTGGCATGCCCGAGCGAGCAATTGAAGAACTGGACCGAATCGAAGATGCCGGCCCTCTGGAAGGCCCTGTGCAACTTCTGCATGGAATCGCCCTGAAACAGACTCAGAACCATCGTGATGCAATCACCCATCTCGAAAAAGCAGCTCGGATCATGCCATCTCCGATTCGCCGGTTCGCATGGCGAGAATTGGTGGATGCCTACCGAGCCGTGGGCAGCGACGCTCTTGCTGACATGGCTCAGAAGCTCGGCGGAGACGGCGAATTTCAACTAAAGATCAGCCTTCCGTTCGCGGACCTGACGCTAAACATTCCCACATCTTCGAAGGCAGCAATGCCCGGACTTTGAGTGACCTAAGGATCGCGAAGATAGTTTCTATTCGGCCAAAACCGACCGAAAGAATAATGATCACTTGAACACATCCCGTTAGGGTTTTTGGCACTAACATTCATCGGCACGATTTTCCGATTGATCATTCACAGTTGCCCTGGACTGCCGTATCTGGCCACTCCACGCATTCGTCTCATCCCTGCGCATGGCTCATCTGAACGAAAGGCCTATCCCCCGACCGGGGCTTTTCCGTATTCTTCATTCGTAGCAGTCTCGCCAGAACATCGATTCCTGCATCCTGAGGCAGGATCGGCGTGAGCTGCTGTGCCCATAGAATGGAGTCTTGCGGGCCATGCAACGTCGAAGAATGTTTCTCGCCGCGCTGTTGAACAGTTCGGCTGTAGGCTTCATCAGCGGATGTCGCAACAAGCAGTACGCGCACGTACTAAAAAAAGATGACAAGGACATGGTTGGCAGCCATGTGGCCGGTGCCGAGACATGGAAACCGCTGATCGATGAATCCGTCGGTCGATTGCTGGCAAAGTCCTGCTCCACGGTCCACCAGGCATCCCACTCCACCGTCGAGGGTGAAGGGATTCCAATACGAACGGTCTGCTTCGTCGGCGTCGAAAATCGCAGCGCAGAAGAAATCGGCGACTTCAAAGAGCAGATCTACGAACACATTGATTCACTCATCTCTCAGGATCCTCAGTTCAAGATGATCAGCCGACGTTACGTCGAAGCGGCGATGGGTGAATGCCGATGTCGGCCCGAGTCGCTTCTGCTTCCGGCCCGCCAACGCGAACTCCAGATGGCTCTGGAACGCGTTGACCAACCATTTGATTATCTCTTGTTCGCCAGTATCACTTCGGGCACAACCAACAGCAACGGTGACTACCAACGTGACTATTTGCTGACGCTGGAGTTGTTGGATATTCACACCGGCGAATCACAAAAAGACAGCGCCATGCTTCGCAAGGGTTACCACAAGGGATTCTTCGGTAAGCGCAAGCATTACGGCGAAGACGACTAGTCGATTCGCAGCCAGCAGTATCGTCGCGGTCTGTTTTCATCAGGAAGAAAAGCGGTCGACTCTCTGCAGGATTCCATCAAAGTTTTCAGCTATGGACGATTCGAACTGCACCGTTCCGCAGTTGTTTCGCCGCCTCAGACCGTGGTCTCTTGCGGCGTTGGGGATCGTTTCTTGCCTGAACTCCGGATGTCAAACGTGGCAGAAGTCTCACGAATCGGCAATCTCCAACTTTGGAGCAGGTGATCTCGAGCTTTCAAAATCTGCTCTCACGGATTCACAAAAATCACTCCGAGCGGAAAAGAAGCTGCTTGAGCTGGATCAGGCAATACTTGAACTGGCGAGTGGTGACATTCGACAAGCCGAAGGCCGATTTCGCAACCTCCGCCACGAACTGGAGTTCCTTGAACAAAAGGACGTGACGGAACAAGCCTCGTCCATGTTGATGGACAGCCGGGCCGTTGCATATTCCGGCCGTGACTTTGAACGCCGCATGGTTCTTAACATGGCGTTGTTGACGAGTGTATTTGGTGACGGACAAGACTCGTTTGCCTATTCGCTGCAGGTCACGGAGGCTGCGGCAAAACGACGAGAAGCGATCGCGGCAAAACTGGACAAAGACACCAGTTCAAACCACCTTGCTGAAAGTCACGATACGACTCTTCCGGCTTCAAATATATCGCCAGCAGGTTTTGTCGCTAATGTATCGCAAGGTTCGTTAGCGGTCCCAACATCGTCGCTCGATCAGCCGTTGGCACTGAGTTCTTATCTTGCTGCTGCAGTGCAGTCTGAATCCCCCACACGATACCAGGAGACAGAATCCGCGATTACCGATATCGGATATTGGAATCCCACGTTCCTGCGTCATGACAAAACATCGTCGGGCGGCGAGTTCGGGACGCGTTGCGAACCAGGAAATGGCACCTTACACGTTATTGCCTTCGTCGGAAAATCACCGCGTTGGATTTCCGAATCAGCTGAACCAACCTCAGCAGCGCTTTTGATTGCCGACCGAATCATTAGTGCTACGGGGAAACATACGCTGCCTCCGACAATTGCCTCTGTAAAGATCGCGAAGCCTGAACCTGCCGGATATCTTCTTCCCACGGGCAGTTTGCGGTGCATTGTTGGGCCATCGAGTTCGGCACCTCAACAGGTTGCGGCTTCACCACTGACCTTTTCAACAGTCGTTGACATGCACGAAGTCGCTCAGGCCTCATATAACGAACACCGGGATCAGGAGATCGCAGCAGCCATTACTCGCCGAGTCATGAAGAAGGGCGCCGTTTACGTTCTCAAAGAGACGCAGAATATTCATCGCAACTCTTTGGTCGACCTCGGAATAAATGTGGCCGGCATTGCGTGGGAAGCCATGGAGAAGGCCGACACTCGGTCATGGAGAATGCTGCCCGGACGAATCGATATTGCCCGCACAGAATTACCAGCGGGGCAATGGACAACCAAACTTCAGATCACAGGCTACGGGACAACCGGTCATCTCTCATCGGTTCCCATTCACATCGCTGACGGACGCAATACGTATATCCTGTGCATCATTCCGGAAAGAGACTTTACGGGCAACATTCTGGTCGGCGGTGCGGACAATCATGTCGTTCCCGCCAGCAACGTCGTCTCTGAGACCAACTGATTCCTCTTCGTGGCGAAACATATCATTCGCTGCTTACGACGCGCCGTTTCGGAAGGCAGAGACCAGTCACACTCTGCATCTGCATCCTCAAACTCATCCGGCGACAGTCATTGGCGATTCTCAGCCTGACGACGAATCTCAGCCTGGGCCTTCCTGAGTCTTTCAGGCCAGACAAACTCAGGCGCCTTTGATGGATCATATCCGTTCAGGTGTCCGTTCAGCCGAGTCACTGGCTTTGTATATCGCAGCTCGGTGTCTCCGAAAACCTCGCGGCACAATGCGGCCAGCTCAGGATCATAATCAAGCAGCTCGTCTCGAGTATTCACATGGTTGTGGTCGTGATCGTCTTCTCGATTATTATCAAACCACGACTGCACACCTTCGGCAAAGTACTCGTGATGATTCACCGAGGCATACTTGCCTTTCCAAAGTCCGGCCGACATCGCTTTCTGATAAGCGGCCTTCAGCCGAACATCGAAGGTTGGATCAACATTCAGCATTCCACGAAGATGAATGTTGTGGGCAAACTCATGAATCAGAATGCATTCAGCCTCATAGGGATCACCCTTGTAGCCGAGAATGTTCTCTTCCCCACAGGAACAATACGGATCCGTTTCTGAGCCCCCCATTCCTCTGGCTCGCGCATCCCAGAAGTCGACTGCTGAAATCCCATCGGCTTCGCGGCCATCACCCGCTGGATCACCCAGCCATTTCCACTCAGGCAAGTCCGTGGTGTATTCGTTCCACGCAATGATGCTTATTCGAGAGCCACTCTTGATCATGGCATCTTTGACATCAGGACGCTTCGCCAACATCAAATCGATCAGATAAGCCGCTTCGAGCAGCGCACGATCATCGACCGACTTTGAAGCGACAATCGGATAACCACTCGCACTGACGAACTTCGAATAGTAGTCCGGAATCTTAAGTTTCGACGGTGGCGAAGACACGACGTGCTTCTTTTCGTCCGCAGAAAAGACCGGAAACGAAAGCAGAGCAATCCACAACATCGCAAGCACGGTGCGGAATACTTTTGGAGGTAAGCCCAACTGCAAACCGAACATAGCGGCCTTCCCCACCGACTATTAGCCAATATCGGATGAGCCTGGTGCTTCGTCAAATCTACAGTGTGGTGTCGGATGGGCATTCTTGCCCGTCGCAGGTTTGTCGGACAAGAATGTCTAACCTACGTTTTCAGGCCTGACAAAGCACTGGTATTGTCGCCGGATTAGTTGGCAATAGACCCACTGACGTTGAACTTCAGGACATCTTCACGACCCTGAATCTTGACGATCATCTCTTCGCTGAACTTGCCGACCTTCTCAGGAGCCGTGAACTTCATCTCCACGATCTGCAGCTTGTTCTCTTTTTCACTCATTTTGACTTCAAAACAATCCTGCATCTGCTGGCAGTCGACATCCTGAATCAGGAAAGGCTTGTTGCCCTGGAGAATGACTTTCACAATGGTCGTTTCACCCGGCTTCAAGGGCACCAACTGGCCCTTGCTGTTTCGCACGGCAATGTCAGGAGTTGTGATGCGAATATCGGGGACCACAGTTGCCAAGGTAATCAATGGCACGTTTGGATGAGCCGCATCATCGGTCACAAGTGTAATGATATCGCGAAACCGCCCTGGCTTTGTTTTTGGATCCAGAGTCACCTCAAGGTCGTAAACAACATTCCCGCCGCTCCGAGAAATCTCTTTCACAACACCAGACAGGTCTTTTCCTGGAAACTTAACATCTCGGATGTTCCAGTCAGGGCGTCCTGCGTAGGCAATGCGAACCGTCTTTTTGCCACCACTCAGGAAGTCGAGCGAACCAAAATCCACGCTGCTCGGTTCGAACACGATATCGGTTCGGATGTAGGCAGAAATCGGGACTCGCACTTCCGCGAATTGCGGTGAGTCGAAGTAGATCGACAGCGAGGTATCGCGTTGACCTTTGAAGGAACGAGTATTCATTCGCACTTCAATAAACGTCTTCTCACCCGGCTGCAGCAATGTTTTGCCCGGGGCGCTTGCCTCAGCACATCGACAAGCTGTGGACCAACTGGAAATATGCAGAGTGGCCTGCGTTGAGTTTTCGATGCTGACAACCTGCACCGCCTCCGCGCCTGTCGCGATAACGCCGAACTCAAGCTTCCTTTTGTCAACGAGTGCATCAGCCCAGCTACCCTGTGCGAACAGAGAGGGACTAAGCAGTATTAAGCCCATGACAACAACAGTTGACCGACAAATGTTCCCCAACATTTTTCTGCACCTGCTCAAGAAAGCTTCCAGACCGAAGTGCCTGGGATATCCATCCCCCATCCTTCGCTTCATCCACGGAAATCCCCATTTCCGGCGTCATCATGTCATGACAATCGCATTCGACAAGAGGTCGAACTGCGTTTCAGCAATGATTCCTAAAGCCTCCCGAAGACTTCATCACCACTTTCCAGATCAGGAAACTGGCGGGAAAACCCCTGGAGCGATTGCAATTTGGAGCGGCCATGCCTGCCGCAGAATCGGCGAAGAACCCGCATAAACATTAGATCCCCACAAGCTTTATGTCAATCCGCATCTTTTCGTGAAGATTCTACCGGCTCGGTAAAACGTACCGCGCAGACAAGCCAACGCAACACTAACCTCAAACGCCCCACCCAATGCATCTTCACCAGAATAACATTCTACACTCGCAATCCATTGGAAGTTCTCAGATAGCCACTGCACCAGTCTGAGAAAAGCAGGCGACTTGAAGTAGGCGGGCCCCGAGAGGCTGAACTGTGGACACTTTCCTGGTGAACAACGTTTTTCCTGAAAATCATTTACATTTAAGACGCAGCAGGTCTGCTCTCACATCCACCTCTGGCAATGTGAACTTCTGAAAATCTCATCATAGACCGGTCGCATACCTCTCCTGACGAGTCCTTAACATGCATCGTCCCATTCTGCATGCAGCTGTTACACTGCTCCTGATATTCTGTTTCAGCGAAACGGCCTCGGCCCAAAAGGCGGCCGCCAGCCGCAAGCACTACTTTCCTCCCGAGCATATTTCCGTAATGCCCGTCGTGTTTACGCCGAGGGGCGAAAAGACGCCGGACAGAGAACTCGACGCAGTTGTGCTCCGACATTTGAAATGGACACAGCGTCGGTACGGAGAACTTCTGGGAACGACCTTTGAGATCGAGCATAAGGTTCGGCGAGTTCGCGGGGCAAAGACTCTGGAGGAATACCGCAAACGTGATGGCGACGCGGTAATGGATTTCGCGGCAGAACTGCTGAAGGAGTTTGGCTATAGCCGCTTCAACTGCCCGCACATATTTCTGATCGTGGTGGTGAACCCCAAAGACGATTGGCCACTCGGTGTAGGCTGTGTGTTCAATGGCGGCTACAACACCGGTGGCGGAGCTACGATGATGTCGACCGACGCCTTTGTGAAGAAGCCCAACGCTCAATCAACACTTGAACATGAACTCGGCCACACTTTCGGCCTTCCACATGTTAGTTCGTATGGGATTGAAATGAACGGCAACAACCCGTCCATGATGTCCTATAACCCAGCACACTGGAGTCGAGGATTCGAGTCGTCACTGCAGCCGGCCACGTTTATTCCGGAAGACATTCGCGGACTGGCTTTGAATGATCGAGCGATCCCGAATCTTGAGTTCTCAGAGACCAAAGACGTACCCACTGACTATAAGTTGTTCTGGACTCCAATGCCGTTCGGGGCAGTCAAACTGAATGGCCAACCGGATTATGCCATTGAAGTGAAGAGCAATGCCGGAGCCGCGTTCAATTCAAAGCTTGAAAGCTGCGTCGTTGGCCATCTTCGATCAAGCCCCGGCCCGACGCTCTACTACGACGCAGGATCCATGTGGCACTCGGAACCGGTTGAGGGAAACGTGACACTTGACCTGACGTTTCCGTTTCCCGTGGAGCTGACCAGAATTCGACTCTACTCCGGACACAGCGGGCAATACCATCCCGTCAAAGCTTTTTCAGTCTCCGTCCCGACGGCCACCGGAAGCCAGAATTCCCTGGCAAATCATGAGTTGAAATCCTTCGACGGCGAAGTCACCTTTCCTGCAACCGAGTCTCAGCGGTGGCATCTGGAAATGACTCCGGGCGAATCGAAAACCATCGTCCTTCGCGGCCTGCGTTTCTACTCCGGCAAGACGGAAATATTCCCGCCTCAACTGTGCCTTGTGGAATAAGTCAGAGTCGCCCCACGGACGATAACGGGAACTTACTGCATGCTGATGTTCTTCCCTTGGCTGGCTATTAACTCAGAATCTCGCTGACAATCCTCGCGGGGCGGTTCGCCGTGATCACCTGAGGCTGACCATTGTGATGAAAAATCACCTGAGAATGATCCAGCCCAAACAGCGACATGAGCGTTGCCTGGTAGTCGTTGGGTGTGACGACATTCTCCACAGCTTTGTGTCCGAACTCATCGGTCGCACCATAGGCTAAGCCACCTTTGAATCCGCCTCCGGCCATCCAGATGCTGAAGCCCTGACCATTATGATCACGACCGGCCGCTGCGGGATCGCCCATGACCTGAGTCACCGGGAGCCGGCCAATTTCTCCTCCCCAATGCACGATCGTGGAATCCAGCATGCCACGTTGCTTTAAGTCTTTCACCAGAGCCGCCGCAGGCTGATCAACTCGCTTGCAGACAGCGGGCAGGGCAGTGCGGATACTTCCATGGTTGTCCCAAGGCTGACCTCCAAGGAATAATTGAATGAACCGAACACCTCGCTCCACAAGTCGACGAGCAATCAAGCAGCGAGTTCCATACTCGCGAGTTGCATCCTGATCGATTCCATACATGGCCTGAGTTGCCTGGGTCTCTTTACTGATGTCCAGTGCTTCGGTGGCGGCCGTCTGCATTCTGGCAGCAAGTTCGTAACTGGCGATACGAGCTTCCAGATCCGGATCTCCTCCGCTCTGCTCAAGATGTCTTTGGTTTAACTTCTGCAACAGGGCAAGATTCTGTTGTTGCAGAGTTCCTTTGAGATGCGACGGAGCTGCCAGATTCAGAATTCGAGGTTCCTTGGGTCGAAGTACGGTCCCCTGAAACAACGGCGGCATGAAGCCATTGGACCAGTTGTTGACTCCATCAACCGGATGACCATCCGGATCTGTCATGACCATATACGCCGGAAGATCCTGAGTTTCAGACCCCAACGCGTATAGGAGCCATGAAGCCAAATGAGGACGCCCGAGAACGCCTGGAATCCCACCATGGAAGTAACGGATCGAGACTTCATGTCCGTTCGCGCCGGTGTGCATGCTGCGAATCAGACAGATATCGTCAACGATCTCAGCAGTATGCGGAAGCAGTTCGGAGATCTCCGTTCCACACTGCCCATGCTTCCGAAACTTGAAAGGGCTTCCCAGCAGTTTCTTGCTGGCCTGATTCACGAAGCTGAATGCGACATCCCCGGTGTAGTCTGTGCCGTCATACTTTGACAGCTCCGGCTTTGGATCCGTCAGATCCATATGCGATGGACCGCCATGCTGAAACATGGAAATCATCGCGCGAGCTTTCGCGGGATGTTGAGGTTGCCGCATATGCAGATCTGTGACCGGCTTTTGCTTGATCACCGGAGGAACCGCCTGCAGCCCTTCCTGTCGCATCAGCCACGCGAGAGCGACAGAGCCAATTCCCATGGCATTGTTCTGCAAAAACTCACGGCGTGAGAATGGATCTATTGGATTCATAGGAATGGCTTTGAGGCAGGATGAGGAGGAATGAAAACAGGGCAGCAGGGAGGCAGGGAGGCAGGCGGCGAAATTCGAGGGCGGGATAACCAATCAAACTATTATCGAAGAACCAGATCCTGATGACTATAGATTTCCATGATGATGACCATCATCACTGAACGCCGTATTGCAAAACTATTTGACGTATAAAAACTCATTGGAAGTCAGCAGGACCTGACACAGATCGACCATCGCCTGTTGAGTGCCCGTCAAGCCAGCGGGTATTTGCTCCCGATGAGCCTGAAGGTACTCCAATTGCCCCGCCAGAAATGATATGGCCGCGACAAGTTCATCCACTTCCGGCTGGCGGCAATAAGCCAACTCCCAGGCATGCATCACCTGTCCAACAATCACACTGACGGACTCGGGCGGCCCATAAAATTCTGTGGCAGAACTAAACGAACGGGCTATGCCATCACTGGTCGTCAGCGTCAGCTTCACCGGCCATTGAAAAGAATCTGACGTGTTGTGTTCCAGACAGTCCACGATGAAATCAATCGTGTCCCCAGCTTCAACAACCACCGATGCAACGGGAGTTTCCACAGGAGCATTGTGACTTTTCCACTCCGCCAATAATCCACTTCCATCCGCAGCTCCGCGACTGGTCACAATTCGCCCACGCACTCCATCACCGTTCTCACTACCATGATGCAGCGTTCCTGCGATCGTCAGATTGCCAGACGCCGGAGCGACCCAACGACGGATCACAGCACGCCCTGGCTGATCGGGATGTCCTCCGTTGGCATGCAACAGGGCATATCCCAAAGCAGGATCAGGAAGCGTCGCACTGGCTTGGTAATGGGAACCTGTAAAATGGGGCAGGGCGGTGAATGGTTCGGTCTTCTTCGTGGTTTCGTTGATGCTGCCATAACCATAATGCCACACATCCAAGGGAGCTGACGGCAACGTTGGCAACGCAGCCAACTGCTCGGCAGTCGCCATTGAAGCTTCCTTGCGGCAACGTTCAGCCAATGCCGCCGCGTGACTCAGAATTGTTCCCGAGTTCATCATCATCAACGATTGAGTCGCAACCGTAGAGACAGGCCGCCGTTCACAATTCACTTCCATCACCGGAGCATCAAAGGCCTGCAGCATTGCAACCGGTTGAGATCTCCGGACCTTGACGTAAAGACTTCGACGAGTCTCCTTGTCATCAATCACGATCTGGCCAGCATCGTCTTCCACAATCGGTGCCGGTGCGCCAAACTGCTGAGCACTCAGCCGACCTGTTGCAGCCAGCAATCGATCGCGAACCAGCTCCGCATCGAGCCTTGCGATCGTCTGACGAGAATAAAACCGATTATCCGGATCAATTGTCTCATGCATCGCGGCCTTGCGGGAAGACTGTCTCCACGCGGTTGACGACAGAATCAGGCGATGCAAATGCTTGACACTCCAGCCACTTTGTACGAATTCATCGGCGAGCCAGTCGAGCAATTCCGGGTGCGTCGGGGCAACTCCGAGTCGGCCAAAATCAGCAGGCGTTGGCACCAACCCACGTCCAAAATGATGCAGCCAGATTCGATTCACGATGACTCTGGCGACTAGTGGGTTCTCACGAGCCGTCAGCCATTTTGCGAACGCCAAACGGCGCCCGGATGTGGGCAGTGAAGCATCATCGGCCGGGATCTCATAGCGAGCATCTTCGGGAGAAGCGGCCGTCAGACCTGCTGGCTGAATCACGCCTTTGGGCTGAAGAAAATCACCACGATAAAACAAATGCGTTTCCGGCAGATGCCCGGCGGGCTCCGTCAGAATGGCAAGAAACTCTTCCGGTGGCCGTTTGCCGTTTGCTTCGGCGATGCGAGCATCATACTTCTTCAGATCTTCCGCAGCTTCGGGAAGATACTGATAGAGAACGCCAGGCGAAATATTCACACTCGGGTTCTTATTGAGCAGGTCTGTCTGCTCCGGAGTTCGCTGAGCTGCTTCAGTCTGATAAGCCACTCGCAACGTTGTTCTAAGCGGCTCCTCATACTTCATGAGTTCCTTCTCGAGTGCCTGCGCCATGTACTCTTTCTGCTTCGCTTCTCGCTCGACGCCAATCGCAGCCGCTTCAGCACTCGCGGCTGCTGCTTTCTGTCGATCCACTTCCGTATAAAGCGAAACCAGTCGCTGCGAAGGAAACTGCCAGGTCTGCCAATCTAAGGAAGGAGCAAAGACTGCTCGCAGTGCATAGTAATCTGTCTGAGGAATCGGGTCGTATCGATGATCATGACACTGCGCACATCCAACACTGAGCCCCAACAAAGACGTGCTCACAATCTTGATCGTGTCGCCAATCACCTGGTTCCGCGCGGTCGGATTATCTTCGCCGCTTCCCGTTCCGTCGGCCGCCATTCTCAAATAACCGGTTGCTGTCAGCAGCTCAATTTGTTCGGCTGTCAGATCTCCCTGTTTTGGCCCCGCAAGTTCATCACCGGCTACCTGCTCTGCAATAAAACGATCAAACGGTTTGTCGGCGTTAAAAGAGCGAATGACATAGTCACGATACTTCCATGTCCACGCACGTTCCGTGTCGTTTACAGTGTAGCCATCAGAGTCCGCATAGCCAGCAACATCCAGCCAATGCCTCGCCCAGCGTTCACCGTAGTGAGGCGACGCGAGCAAGGACTCAATCATCCGAGCATACCAGTCGTCCGCAGGATCATTCTTCCACTGCATAAGCTGCTCGGAAGCTGGCGGTAACCCGGTTAAATCAAGATATGCTCGCAGGATCAGAGTTTGGCGATCCACATCCTCGGCGAACGTCAACCCTTCCGGCATTTGAGCCAACAGGAAGTGATCAATCGAATTTCGAATTCGTGCCTGTTGATCCGGGCGAACCTGAGGCTCAGTCGCTCGCTTTATGGGCTGAAAAGACCAGAACGCCCGCTCTTCAGGAGTAATACCAAGCCCCGGCGGAATCGTCTCCGGCTCAGGCCGCGCGGTTTTAGCACCTTCGGTGACCCAGCGAGTCAGGACCTCCAATTCCTTCTCTTTCACCTTCATCTCGCCCGGAGGCATTTCTTTTGAACGAATTCGCTCCAACAGCAGACTTGTGTGCGCATCGCCAACGACAAGTGCCGTCCCGGAGTCACCACCTTTTTGCATCAGGCGAACCTGACGTAGATCCAGGCCGCCTTTCAGTTCCTCAACCGCTCCATGGCAATCAAGGCAATGCGCGCGAAGGATCGGACGAATATCACGTTCGAATGTCAATTCTTCGCCGCGGGAGACATCAGAAAAAAACAAACCGGTTCCCAAAGACAGAACAAGACCTGTCAGTTGAAGCAACGTCGTTTGATACATCATCAGTCTCTGCCTTTTGCTGGAATCAGAGCATCATGGCATCGAAACAATCGAACAACTCAGCCCGCCAGCGGCGGGTACGTATGAGTTGTTCGCATAGTCCATCACCATGCGATCGGCATTGAACCGCCAGCCCAGTGTTCGAATTGCACGCTTCATACGAGCAATCCATTCCTGAGGCAGGTCGTCTCGATCACGATCGTAAAACATCGGAATGACTTCCTTCGTCAGCACGCGATAAAGATCTTCTCCGTCACGCGCGTCCTGAATGTCCTGATTCCAATGTGTCCGGCCGGAACCGATTGCAAATCCATTCTTTCCGTCGTAGGCCTCAGCCCACCAACCATCCAGAATTGAACAGTTCAAACCACCATTCAAAACTACCTTTTGTCCACTGGTGCCCGAAGCCTCCAGTGGCCGTCGAGGGTTATTGAGCCACACATCGACGCCCTGTACCAGAACACGTCCCATCTCGATCGTGTAATTCTCAAGAATAAGCACCCGTCCTCGGAATGGCTCTTTTCTGGTCAGCTGGAAAATATGCTGCAGAATCTGCTTGCCTCGATCATCAGCTGGGTGAGCTTTCCCTGCAAAAATGAACTGCAGAGGCCGATCTGTATCTGTGATCAGCTTGGCCAGGAAATCCAGATCTTTCAGGATCAGATCAGCTCGCTTATACGGCGCAAAACGTCTTGCGAATCCAATTGTCAGGGCCTGTGGATCGAACAAACCTTCCATATCGGCAACGACTTCAGCACTCTCCCCGCGAAGCTTCGCCTGATCAACGGCATGCTTACGCGCGTAGTTGATCAGACGGCTCTTCAGTGTCGAATGGACCTCCCATAACTCGCCTGGAGTAATGCTTTCGAATTTACTCCAAACTTCCGGTTCCCCAGTACGCTGATACCAGTCTTCCGGAAGAACTCGGTTGTAGAGAACTCGCATTTGCCCGGCGAGCCACGTCGGCACATGCACACCGTTCGTGATATGCCCGATCGGAATCTCTTCCACGCTCCGCCATGGCCACAGACTTTTCCACATGTCTCGACTGACGACACCGTGCAGATTCGACACACCGTTGGCAATGCGACAGATTTTTAGAGCAAGAACGGTCATACAGAAGGATTCACCACCGTTCTGAGGATCGACGCGTCCAAGTCCCATCAGACCATGAGTATCCAGACCCAGTGCGTCTCCCAAAGGTCCCAGATGTTCTTCGATCAAGCCCTGATCAAAGCGGTCATGCCCTGCGGGCACTGGTGTATGAGTCGTGAAGGCACAGCGCGAAGCTGTATCTCGCAAAGCTTTGTCAAACGGAAAGCCGTCTTCCTGCATCCGTTGACGGATGACTTCCAGTGGAGCAAAGGCAGAGTGCCCCTCATTCATGTGAATCACATTTGGCAGAATCCCCAATGCCTTGAGAGCTTTGACTCCGCCAACACCCAACAGCAGTTCCTGACGAATGCGGGTCCTCTGATCTCCTCCATAAAGCCGCGCAGTCAACGCTCGATCGGCGTCATTGTTCAACGGGATATCTGTGTCCAACAGATAGAGATGAACTCGTCCGACATTCAAATGCAACACGCGCGCATGAATTGGGCCGGTGCGAGTATCTACAGTCACAACAATCGGACCATCAGCATTCGTCGCAGGCGCTAATGGCAGCGCGACGGCCTCCAGTCGAGGATAAGTCTCTCGCTGCCATCCACCAGCATCGATTGCCTGAGTAAAATAACCTTCATGATAAAAGAGACCGATTCCGACCAGTGGCAGCCCCAGGTCCGAAGCACTCTTCAAATGGTCGCCCGCGAGGACTCCTAATCCCCCCGAGTAGATCGGCAGTGACTCATGAATTCCAAACTCAGCGGAGAAATAGGCCACTGGCCCCTGGCCAAGAATCCCGGCATGAGTCGACCCCCAGGTCGTCTGCGCCGTCAGATACTCCTGAAATCGCCGATAGGACCAATGAATGCGAGTATGCAGAACTGCCTCTCGCGCACGCTCTTCGAGCCTGTCCGAGGAATACTCTTTCAGCAACAGAACAGGATTGTGGTTGACCTTTTCCCAGAGTTCCGGATCAATCAACCGAAACACATCAGTCACTTCCGGATCCCAACTCCACCAAAGATTTCTGGCAAGGCGTGTGAGCTTCTCGTGGATAGACATCTGGGCCAGTTTCTCGGCCATGGCGATTCCTTCGAATACGTTCGCGACTTCGACTGATCTGGTCAGGAAGAGCTGATCGTTTTCATCGTCAGCCCAAACAAATCATTCTGCGACAGGCGTTTGGGAGTATACAAGGGCTGCGGCAGGCGTCGAGACTGCCTTACGCTAGATGCAGGACCGCTCCAACAGCGGCCGGATAACCTGACTCGAGCCGGTTGTTTGCCTGTCGTCGGCAAATCTGGTGAATGGCTCAAGCCCCAATAAAAAAAGCCTGCTCCGAACTACGGAACAGGCTCTCTTTTTTCCAACTGTGACCTTCATACGGCCACAAATCTGAATGCAACCGGCGTCAGACGCCTTAAGGTGAGGCTTATGACAGCTTCACGTGCTTGCGCTTCAGGCGTCGACCTTTTGAGCTCGCCGGGCGAGCACCGTGATTGGCTTTATTCAGTTTGCGATTCGTCTTTGCCATTTTTCCGGATCCTGAACACGAATATGGAGGATTGTTGAGTTATATCGAACCCACATCGGCACGCCTCAATCATCCACTTCACTGAAATAGAGACTCTGAGCCCGGCCGAATCGAAGCGGGGGAGTCTAACGCCCAATCCTCAACCAGAAAACCCCCGTCCCTCAACAACACCAATGTTTTGCGATGATTCTCTGCTTTGGTGCACAAATGAACCGTTCTTTAGCTTTTTTACATACGGATGGCCCAAGACATCACATCTCCACCGGGGTGACGATTCGTCGCCTACGATCACTTGTGCATACCTTGAGAGCCAAACCTCCAGCAGCACTATGACTTCGCTTGGCTGGAGGGCTTGCGGCAGGCTGACTCCTTCGGCCTTAAATCAATCAGCCCCCTTTGGGGGCAATCTTCCTGGCCGCGTTCATCACGGCTTCGCTGCTGATATCAACACCAAAGGCCCACACAAAAAGCCCCAGCATTTCAATCGTGGTCCCCACCCACTTTTCTGAATACAAGGCATCTGCAACAAACATGAACATCGCTGCAAAAAAGACTGTCTGGATGAAAACAGCTCTTCGAGCGTTTCGATCAAATCGTGAACGCTCCGCCAAACTTCCGCTCAAGCTCACAAACGGCATAGAGTGAACAGCAGCGACTTCTGATCCACCGACATATGTTGATCGAAAGATTATCGGCCCTTCGAAATTGCTATCAACCGCCCCGGACTCGTCCATGGATGGGATACTGCGTCCCAGCCTCACAGACGGCAACAAAGCTTTCATCAGCTCAATCGCAACACACCATTGATCATTGTGAAGGGCAGCACGAACAGGATCCATCGTAGCACCCACCGGCGCGATTGCAGTCAACACCTCAACCCAACTGCGCTGCAGCTGAAGCATCCGTCCGGGATGATTCGCTGCCGCCTGAGCCGGATCTTCAAAACTCGATGGAAGCGTTTCGGCAACCTCTCGATTGTACCGAGTCAGCGCGGCAAACTGGTCAGCTTTATCAGGCCGCAATGTCGCATCAAGAACTTCATCGATCCACGTTTCCAAACGCACAACTTCACGTGCCACATGAAGCCCCAGTTCATCCAGTGCAGCTCGTGCGGCATGAGTTTGCTCCAGAGCTTCCGCAAGTTGAGCGATCGTTACCTGCGTAGTCACCTTGGCGTTTGCTCCGAAACTCTCAATCCACGCCTCGACTCCCTTCTTGAATTTTTCAGCACCCTCGGCCGTCTGTGGCAGAGGGCGCTGCAGGACTGCATTCAAAAAGATCACGACATCGCGTCGCCAGGCATGGCATTGATTGAACATCTCCGGGAACAGCCGAGTTTCGATGTCTCCCAAACCCGTGCGTGCATCTGCGACCGAGTTTCCTTCAAGCAATTGGACAGTATGCTGCGTCCGAGAAGAGATCTCCTCTACGGTCTTCATCAGCGAAGGCGTTAACTTCCAGCGACGAAGAATCAGCGAACGCAGCGTCTCAATACGTCCAACGACCTCCTGCCGCAGCCTGTTGAATTCGCCAACAGCCGCCTGTAATCCAGCTTTAGATGTGACCGCGGCGGCTCGAATCACGTCTGGTTTTCCACTGTTCAGCGAGTCAGACAAAGCGCTACGAATCTCTGCCGCCTGTCGCTGAAATGTCACGTCGGGAATCTGAGATGATGCCGCCAGAATCTCTGCCGCAACGCCGGAAGCATCCGCACTGGCTTCTGCAATCTCCTGATGCGTCTTGAGGTAGACTCGAATGAACCAACCGCAGAGGAATCCCGCGCCAGTGATGAAATAAATCCACTTTGTCGTTCGACGAGCTTTGATCTCGTAAGAGACAACCTGCGGTTTATTGAGTTCATTTGCTCGGAGTTCAATCTTCCCCGCCGTTGTCCCAAGAGGAAACGTGCCCTCAACAGCAACATCGATCGACTTCGTTTCCCCGGCGTTTAAATATTCGCCGTCCATCGTGAAGGTCAAAAGCCCATCATCAACTGGAACGAGATCCCCGGCCTCACGAACGTCCGCCAAGTGAATCCCTGTTAACGGGGCCTTTCCGGATACTTCCGAAACCTGCAGAGGCCGACTTATCGATGATGTCCCGAAGAGCCCATATGTCTGGTTAAGATAAAGCTTGGAAGTAACTTCGATCTCAGGGGATGGCTGAGTCAAGGTCAGGCTGACCGTCTGAACGGATGCCTCGGACGGTGCGTTCGGATCAGAAGAGCGGTTCGTAAAGTCGACCAAAACTGCATAAGTGCCCGGCAAGATGGATGGCGACTGAGCCTCAACGATCAGCGATGGTCCATGTTGAACGTCGCCTTTCTCAAGCTTGGCTGTGAACAACGGAGAGAGAAACTCCGGTCGCCCGTTCGGGCCAATAACGTCAGTGACTTGAATCTCCAGATCTGTGGTCGAAGTTGCCCCCTGAACGACTCGGACTGGTATCCGAACGGTACTCACTTCGGAGCTCACAGACAGGGTGTAATTAAAGCCTGCAGGAAAATTCAGCCAGTCGACTTTCTCAGCCGCCGGCAATGGCGAGTATGCGGTCAGCAAAAACACGACAAATGAACAGCATCTCATGCCACGATCCTTTTGACTCAACACACTTAAAGGCAGCCCCAACCATTCTGCTGCCATCACAATCAATTCTTTAGTTTGACGGTGCGACGGCTAGTGGCCCCAGTAACGATGCAGATGCAATCCTTACTAAGCGGGAGCATCTTGCGACCAGCATGGCCGAATTGCAAATCACGCCTCAGTTGCCAAATCATGCCTCCATGGCAGGTACCGACTGAGAAACGTCACTATTTCCGACCAAAAATCGCTCTCCTTTGAAACGCGGCCCATTCGCCCTAAGATGCTCCACTTCCGAAAGATTCGCGGCCCGAGGATGGGTGCGACGATGGAAGCTGAACACCGTATTGATCGGGCCCTGAAACCCGCGTTGTGAGCAACATGAAAACTGATGAATTGCGTGAAAAATATCTGGCATTCTTCGAAACCAAGGGCTGTGTTCGTCGTCCCAGCGATGTGCTGATTCCCAAGGACGACCCGACGGTTCTGTTCACGCCCGCCGGGATGAATCAGTTCAAGAATCAGTTCCTGGGAATCGGTCCTATCGATTTCACAAAGGCCACGACCAGCCAGAAGTGTCTGCGAACTGGTGATATTGGCAACGTTGGTATCACAGCTTATCACCATACCTTCTTTGAAATGCTGGGCAACTTCTCCTTCGGAGACTACTTTAAGAAGGAAGCCATTCACTGGGCGTGGGAGTTCCTGACGACAAAGCAGTGGCTCGGACTGGATCCGGATCGCCTGACCGTCACTGTGTATCTTGATGACGACGAAGCATTCGACATCTGGAATAAGGAGATCAAACTTCCAGCCGATCGAATCAGTCGACTGGACGAGTCCGAAAACTTCTGGCCAGCGTCAGCTCCATCCCAGGGACCAGATGGTGTCTGCGGACCATGTTCAGAGATTTACTATCTGGCTCCGGGAGCAACCAAGCCAGTCGAAATCTGGAACCTGGTTTTTACGCAGTTCAATCGTGTCGGTGATCCACCGCACAATCTTCATCCGCTGCCCAAGAAAAACATCGATACCGGCATGGGTCTCGAGCGTTGCGCGTCCTGCTTGCAGGGCGTACTGAGCAATTTCGAAATCGATATCCTGAAACCGATGTGCATTGCTGCTGGCGATGCTTTGGGCTTCAAGTATTCGTACGACGCAGCATGGGGACGTGCATGCCGACGCATCGCCGATCATCTGCGAGCCTGCTCGTTCGCAATTCACGAAGGTGCAAACCCGGGCCCGGATAAAGCCAATTATATCGTACGACTGCTTCTCCGCCGCGCGGCGATGGAAGGCTATCTCCTTGGGAAGAAGGTTCCGTTTCTGCATACGCTGGTGCCAGCAATCGTAACCGGAATGAAATACGCCTATCCGGAAATCGCCGAAACGGTGCAGTCTGTTTCTAACGTCATCAAACTCGAAGAGGAGCAGTTCCTTGACGTTGTTGACCGTGGGATGCCTCGGTTCGAAAAGCTGGCGGCCAAAGCGAAGTTATCCGGTGTAATTTCCGGTCAGGACGCTTTCGACCTGCATCAGACTTACGGTTTCCTGATTGAACTGACGGAAACTCTGGCGTCTGAGCAGGGCCTGAAGGTCGATCACTCAGGTTACACGATTGCTCGCAAACGCCATGAAGCGACAAGTGGTCGAGGGGCATTTGCGGATTCGGTCATGAGCGCCGGGCCGATTGATTCCTTGAAGAAGCAGGGTGGAACGAAGTTTCTTGGCTACGAATCGATGGCTGCCGATTGCAAAGTCGTGGGCATCATCTCAAACAAGGAACTCGTCAATGAGTTCGGCTCTGCGGGCCATGAAACACCAATTGGTGTCGCACTGAACCAGACTCCGTTCTACGCGGAGTCGGGCGGTCAGGTCGGTGACATCGGGACTCTGCTTGGCGGAGGGGCCGAGTTTATCGTTGCAGATACTCAGAAGGATGGAGATCTCTGGATTCACGTCGGCCATCTGACCAAGGGCAAACTCTCTGTTGGACAGACGCTGTCGGCAACTGTTGATGAATCTCGCCGCTCAGGTATTCGAAGAGCACACTCGGCAACCCACATTCTGCATCACGCGCTGCACTGCACGGTCGGCAAGGATGCGACTCAACGTGGCTCTCGAGTTCAGCAGGATGAACTGCGTTTCGACTTTGCTCACAATCAGGCCTTAACGGCGGAAGAAGTCCGTCAGGTTGAAGACATTATCAACGAATGTATCGCTCAGGGAGCCACCGTCACGACCGAGCTTCTGCCAATTGAAGCGGCTCGCAAGAAGGGTGCAATGGCCCTGTTCGGAGAAAAATATCCGGACGAAGTTCGAGTCGTCAGCATGGGCGATTTCAGCGTCGAACTCTGCGGTGGTACGCATTTGTCCAATACCGGACAAGTGGGTCTCTGTCGGATCACTTCCGAAGAGCCGATTGCAAAAGGCGTGCGTCGTATTACGGCGATCACAGGGCCGAAAGCCGTCGAAAAAGGACGTGAAACGGATGAACTGATCGCACAACTGCAGCGAATGCTGAAGGCACCTCAGGCTGCGGAACTCGTTGCGAAAGTCGAATCGCTCCAGAACGAAGTGAAGACGCTGAGCAAACAGTTGTCAGAGCTGAACTCAGCCTCGGTCGCGGATGCCATTGATGCACTGGCGGCTCAGGCAGAGACGATCAGTGGAGTCAAAGTGATCACGAAGAAACTGGAGGGCGTGTCTCGCGAAACCTTGCGAGATTTCGCTGACCAACTGCGTGACAAGCACAGTCCGATTGCACTCATCCTGGGTGCAGAAATCGAGGGCAAGGTGTCGCTGATCGTGGCCGTCAGCAAGCCTCTGGTCAAAGAGAAAAACCTGCATGCTGGTAACGTAGTCAAAGTAGCGGCAACAGTCGCTGGCGGTGCCGGTGGTGGTCGCCCGGACATGGCCGAAGCCGGCGCGAAACTTGTCGAGAAGCTGGATGAAGCGATCGCAGCCGGAGCAGCCGAGCTAAAGAAGCAGTTAGGAGTGTAGCTATAGTAACGCAAGTTACGTAAAGCTCATCCCCGGATTGTCATCTGAAGCGAATTCTGAATTGTGTTCGCCGGAGCAGGGCAACTTCCTGCTCCGGACCACAGATCAAGACAGAGTAAAACCATGCAGGAAGAAATTGACCGACTGATGATGGAAATTCAGCGTTCGAAGTTTACCGAACGCCGGACGGAAGTCCGCCAGCCCTTCGCGCGGCCGGTCAAGATTCACCTGCCTCATGGACCAACGCTGAAGGCGTTTGCGAAAGACCTCTCATCTCAGGGCATCGGAATCATTACGGACGTCGAATTCCAGCCAAAATCCATCGCTGTGCTTGAGATTCACAGCGTAATGACAGATCCTGTTTGTCTCCGAGGCGAGGTCCGCTGGTGTGACAAACATGGCAAAGGCTGGTTCCTTATCGGCTGGAAGTTTATCGGAGTGTCTCCTCGACCAGCTTCGACGTGATCGCACATTACGCCGGATCCGTGCCCTGCCGTCACAATTCCAGAAACGACAGCGAAACTCCAAAGAACCAGAAGTCATTCGAACGGCCCTGAGTTGTTAGGTGATACTGGGCTCCAGCTGTGAGTCGCGTCTTGCCATTGATCCAGAAGTGAACACCAAGTTCGGGATAGACGCTGGCCAGAAGATTATACACCGCCTCCCGCTCACCTCGTTCGTCCACTGACTGATCGTCGTCATTATCGATGTGATCGTTCTCCGCGAGTTCACTGTGTTTGTTGCCGCCCAGGAATGTGCCGACTCCGACGAATGGAGTTAGCCGTGAGGGTGCCTGAAGCCGCAGTCCAAAGTCTCCACCCAGGAACCAGTCCTTTTCCGCAGTGCCGGCCAGACCCTTGATTCCGCCGCGAGTCTCCAGAACAGAACCGAAATAGTGAAAGGCTCCCAGTTCTGCCCCCAAAGCGAACGGATCATCCGATGCCGCACCACCGACATAGATCCCGCTACGATCGGCTGCATGTCGAGCATCAATCGCCTGCTTCATCATGCGTTGAGCTTTGTCGACATCATCCCCGGTATAGGGATCATCGTACTTCTCTTCATAAACGGCATCATCCATTGCCCATCGAGACGTACCAAGCCCGGCACATCCATTGATGAAGGCCATCATCAGGACCAGCAGACCTGTCGCGGACAAAGATTGATGTGACGAGGTTCTCAGAAGATGAATCCCGGATTGCGCGAACGAAACTCAGCAACGCAGACACCGAACTGAATCACCTATGCCCGCCTCGGCTGACATACCAACAGACCAGAGGCAGAGTACACTCGCTGTTAGAACTCACTCAACGCCGCATGTTCACCCGTCAGTCATCGCAGATACGAAAACACACATCCGCATTCATGAATCGGCAGATTCTGCCGATTCAGTTTGCAGGCAAAGACGAGGGTTCGCATTCGATGTGAGTTATCCAGGCGGGCGCGTGAGGTCGATATCAATCGGTACGGCAGAAATCTTGTCGACGGAGCGACAGGTTTACGGTACGACGCCCCCTAGTATGTTGAATCTGACGCGGTGAGATTTTCATTGCTATCGACGGAACTTTGGAGTCTGATCACGGCCTGCAGCCGGGATCAGGCGGCCATACAGATCGATACCCCCCCTTGGTGGTCAACACTGTGGATGAGCGTGATCGTATGGCCTTTGTTTTTTTG
>CAIXQV010000112.1 GCA_903921605.1 uncultured Planctomycetaceae bacterium
ATCTCCGGATGATCCGCCAGCCCCAGATAATTATTCGCACACAGATTCAGCATTGGTCGCTGATCGAGCAGACGAATGTCGGCCTGCTGCGGTGAATCAATCGTTCGTTCCGACTTAAACAGTCCCTGACTGCGAATAGATTCCAGTTCTGCGACTGCATGTTCGAGAAGTGTGGACAAGAGAAGGCTCCGACTGTCATGATCCGGGAAAGCAATGGTGGCCTAAACAGGGCACTGGAGCGAATAGTGCGCAGCACCCTTCGGGCCTTTCGGCTAGTGGTTCCAGACCCCTTTTCTGAGCAATCCGGAATGTATCGGCAGAATTCTAGCAGCGAAGGTCGGCCGACCCCAGCAAAGGCTCCCATTGATGTCCAAATTTGAACACTCGCCGGACGAAGTCGTAACCGGGACGATGGATTCTCTAACGGAGACTCCGGTCGCAAAACGAGCTGCCACGCTGAACGCCCAGACCAGAGTTCTGCAGACGTATGAACAGCATCGACAAAAGACCATGGAGCTTGTTTCGTTGGCGGCTGCCGAACTTAGTGGAGTCGTGGAACGAACGGTCTCAGTCTTGGGGGCCGGAAACTGCATGGATCTGGATCTGCAGCAACTGGCAACGCTCTTTCACAAAGTCACTTTGCTGGACCTCGATCGCGAGGCGGTAGAATCCGGAGTCAACGTTGCTGAAAGCCTGCCGACGTCTCGAGTGCAGATCGTGGCTCCGGTCGATCTCGCATCCCCTCTGGCCACAACAACGGCGGCATCATGGTTGGGAGCCGATTCGATTGCTCAGCTCTGCCAACAACTCGCGAATCCACTCGCCATTCTGCCTGTTGCCCCGGCAGATGTGGTGGTTTCAACGTGTGTTCTGAGTCAGATACTGAGTGGCCTGACGCAGTCGGTGACCGATAAGCATCCGCAGTTTCTTGCACTGATTCAGGCGGTGCGACGAGGTCATCTGGTGCGAATGCTGCAATTGCTGAAACCCGGTGGTCGAGGCATCCTGATCAGCGACCTCGTCTCTTCCGAAACTACTCCCGCGCTGACTTCGATCGATGATGCCAGTTTGCCGAAACTTCTGGCTCAGGCGCTCGCGACGGGCAACTTTTTCTCGGGGCTGCATCCGGGTGTGATGCTGCAGGATTTGGGAACGAGTCCCGACATCGCTCCGGATGTTGAATCGCCCATCATGACGGCTCCATGGCGATGGAAAATGGGGACACGAGTCTATGCTGTCTATGCGATCACATTTCGAAAGCGATGAATCCGACATGCACGTGCGGCCCTCTGATCGATGAAGCGAAAATCAGTGATTTGCGAGGCTGGGAAGCGGGACGGGATTGATGTTTCTCCTGCCAATCCGACTGTTCACACTCATTTGACGCCGTCATACTCCCGATGCAACTGCGCGAATGCTGCATGGCTGTACGAATCGACGTCCACGGGTTTGCGGCATCGAATAACATCAGGTCAGGGCGTACGGAATCTGGTTTGAAGAGGCGAGGAGTTTTTGATGACATCAAGGACAAGATACCGTTGTGTACCTCTGTTTGGTCCTCCCGGTGTGGGCAAGGGGACACAGGGTGGAATCCTGGCACATATCCCGGGCTTCTTTCACTTGTCCGTCGGTGATGTTTTTCGATCAATCGATATCGGGTCGCCCAACGGTCGCGAAGTCTACAAGCATATTTCGCGGGGTGAACTTGTTCCCGACGAATTGACGATTCGCATCTGGCGAAAAGCTGTCGAAGCTTACGTCGCTCTGTCGTGGTTTAAGCCGCGCGAAGATCTGCTGATTCTGGACGGGATGCCCCGCAATGTGAATCAGGTGCAACTGGTTCAGGAGTATCTGGAGATACACAAAGTGATTTATCTCAAGTGTTCGGACGAGGAGGATATGGTGCATCGAATTCGCCGCCGGGCGATTCGAGAAAACCGAACCGATGATGCCAACGAAGACATCATCCGTCGACGCTTCGATATTTACCGCGAAGTCACAGCGCCTGTGCTGCAACAGTACGATCCAGCCATCATTCACGAAGTGGATGCAAACGGTTCGCCTGCTGAAGTGCTGGGCTCCATTCTGGACTGTCTGATCCCGGTGCAGAATGAACTGTTTAAGGCGAACAAAGTCGAAGAAGACGATGAGTAGAGAACTGGTTGGGCCTTAGGAGAATTAAAGGCTCCGTCGACGGGATTCTTTTCACGGCCGCGTGGCTTCATCGCTCCCGCGGGCGAACAATCAGCAGATTGGCATCATAGGTCAAAATTCCCAGCAGGATCGAACACACGACGCGATCGAGCGATACTTCGTACTTGTAGTTTGTCGAAATCGGATTGGGATGAAACGGGTCCGCCACAAGAACAGATCGTTCGATTGAATCATATCCGCATAGGACCGCAAAGTGTCCGCTGGGAAGCCCGGCGATATCGTCGGGAGTGCTGGTCGCCGGGATTTCTCTTCGTTCGCGATACAAATACGTGGCACTCAGCCCGGTGAGAACCGGGATCGACTGTTTCAGGTAGCGTCGAATCAGATTGCCGGTGAGATCTTCCATGCGAATCTTACCGCCCAGCTTCATGAATTCGATGTAAGTCTCGCAGGCGACTCGTAGCTTTTCCTTGGGCTTGGCCTTCATCTGAGCCCGCAGCTTATCGTCGACGTTCAGGCCTTCCAGCAAATGTCCGTCGGCATTGAACCAGGTTGGGTCGAAGACCTGCAGATTAAATGTGAAGATACGCGCGTCGTAGCCTCGTCGCAAAGCATGGCAGCCCAGCATCACGGCCAGGGTTCCACCATCCGCAAAGACGGGAACTTCATCAACCACTTCCTGCAGCGGGAGTTCATCGCCGTAATAACTGTAGACAGCATGCAGGCATGTCGGCCCACAGGTCGTATTATCCGGTTGCTGAAGAAACTCAAACTGCAGTCGCGTGTCCATAGGCAGATGATTCTTTCAGCACGTGTGATTTGACAGACCTTGAAACGCAGGCAGCACATGATGATCTGACGGCAATTCAACGGGCAGGAATGCCCATCATACAAATGGACTTCGTTATTCGCGTGGCCTTAGTTCTTCCATACCGGCAGAGTCAACTCTTGCGGGCAATCGAGCTGTCGACTGGCCTTCTCGACGACGACTGCCACCACTGCCGCCTTCGATGATTCGAGACGATACGGAGGATTCATCCTTTACGAGTCCGGAAACAAGCAGCACTGATTCATCGTGAGTTGTTCCTGAATTGTTTGCGACAACAGCAGCTCGTGTTACACCAGCCACAACATCTGCCGGCTTTGACCGGACAACTTCCACAGCTGACGTCTTAATCCAGCCACGCACAGCACTATGAGTTGTCCTGACCGCATTGCGGCGGCCAGGCAAGGCCAGCAGCGCGGCGAAACGAAAGAATCCGGACGCGACAAAGACCGACACGTAGGCATGATGATCTCGCCCCAGTGAATTCAGAATCCAGGCACCAATAAACGTTCCGGCAACCATCGCGGCGGAGTTTCCAAGGTTATACATCGTCAGTACAGCCACACGCTTTTCACCGGGAATCTGCCGAAAGAACTGCAGCAGCATGGCCAGCTCATAGCAGCCCCAGACGAGACCGCTCAGGATCTGAACGCCAGCCAAATACCAAACATTCTGAGAGAAAAACCACAACGCGCTGATCGGAACAATCCCCGCGCTACCGACCCATAACAGGCGGTCAGCACCCCAGCGATTGGCAAAGCGTCCGGCCCAGGCCAGCGACATCATCTTGCCAATGAATCCCAGCGACAGCAAACCCATGTAGTCGACCCATGACATCTTCAACACCTTCAGCATGAATGGGTTGAAGTAGGGGCCGGAAACATGAACAGCCGTTTGCACTGCCATCAGAAACAAGACAAGACGTCCAGCAGTTCCCGGGCGACGAACCACGTTGAGAGCAGCGACAAACTTTTGCCATGCAGTGACTCGATCAGGTCTCACATCATCAGCATTAGCGCCGGCAGTTCTGACAGAGTGTAGAACTTCTGTTTGACGCGACAGCATGGCGGCCGACACAAAGCGTCCGATCGCTCCCACACCAAAGAGAATCGCGAAGACCGCCACGGTCAGATCATGAGCCACCGACCAGCGAAGCAGCAGACCTCCTGAGATCAGTCCGAGCAGAACGCCAATATGACACATACGACTTCGGCGAGCAAAAAAGCCGCTGCGAATTCGTTGTGGAACAAGTTGCTCAACCCAGGTATTCCATGCAGGTCCAGTTGCGAGTCCAGCGGCCCAATACAATGTGGCCGGTACAAAGACCAGCCAGGCCGGTAAGTGCTGCATGAATGACATGCCCATCAGCATTAACATGCTGCAGGCCTGTATGGTTGCTGTCGTAACGACGAAACGTCGATAGGAGCCCAGCTTTTGCAATAGGAACGGTGCAAACAACTGAAGGATACTGCCCAGCAGTACGGGCACTGTGGCCACCATTGCTGCGGTCAGATCGCCAAGTCCGCGCGCCAGCACAAAGGCGGGCAGGTAGGATTCGGCAATCCCTACCATAACGCTGAACGAAAAACCGTCCGCGTTCATCGCCCGGAGATTGCGCCTCAGCGTTTTCCGGCGAGGAATGGTTCGAGCCTGCATGATCATTGGAGCGACAGAAGTCCAGAGAGGTGAGTCAGCTACATTCCGTTTCCTGTATCGGCTTTCACTGATACGGGCGGGCAATTCGTCATCGAACGGACACCGTTCGATTCGCCTGGGTTCTGACTCTCACCGTCAGGATTTCGCTGACATCATTCTGCAGCGGCCGGATTATGACGACAGCCAGGAAGAGTTTTCTTCCAGCCCGCGTTTGTTCGGCAATTGCCCCGCAGGGAAATTGGTACCCGAATGGCCAATCTCGGACAACGAGTTTTTCCTCAGTTTTGAATGACTCTCACTCGTTCCCGGTTCATGGAACTCGGGAACCTGATCGCTTCGCCGATCCCGCCCGGCGACAGGCTGGAATTGCCTGTTAGCCGGACTGCCAGCTCCTCTATTTCATTAGTGCAGCAACTTCTTTGGCGCTGAAGCGGTTCTTCATCCGAGCTCCCAACTGCCCGACAATTCGAGCGGCGGCGTGAGAGGCGAGATGTCCGGCCTGCTTCCAGCCCATTCCGTTCGTAATGCCGTACAGCAATGCTCCGGCATACATGTCGCCGGCACCCGTGGTGTCGACAGCTTCGACAGAAACGCCTTCAATCGGAATCGCGGTGCCTTCATGCATCAGCAGCGATCCGTTTGCTCCCAGAGTCATCGCAACATTCTCGCAGTGACGATGCAACTCAGCGGCGCACTCGATCGGATCAGATTTCCCAGTCAGGCTCTTCGCTTCTTCTTCGTTGCAGAAAAAGAGATCCACAGGTCCTCTCAGCAGTTCCCAGATTTCGTCGCGGCACATGTTGCAAAGGAACGGGTCAGAGGCCGTAAACGCTACCTTGGAGCCATACTGCTTGGCCACGTTCATGGCTTTGTAGGCAGCAGCTCGCTGGTTTGGGCTCGTCAGCAAATAGCCTTCAACGTACACATATTTGGCTCGTTTGATTTCTTCTTCGTTGATGTCGTCTTCCGTCAGAGTCGCGGAGACGCCTAGATTTGTCAGCATTGTTCGCTGCGCGTCTTCCGTGATCAGAACGGCACAAGTTCCGGACTGTCCACTTGTAGCCGGAGCGACTTCGATGGTGACGCCCATCTTTCGCATATCGTGCAGGAAAAACTCACCCACTTCGTCGTTTGCAACTTTGCCAACATACGCGGCTTTACCACCAAAATCTGCGACGCCAACGATTGTGTTAGCTGCTGAGCCACCCGCACAGCGGTTCAGGTTTGTTCCAGCCAGGCGATCGAGGACGGTCTTTTGCTGAGCATCGTCGACCAGGGTCATAATGCCCTTGTCAAAACCGGTGGTGGCCAACCAGTTGTCGGAAACTCGAGCCTGAATGTCGACCAGTGCGTTGCCTACGCCGTAAACGTCATATTTCATTGGTAAAATCGGTAGTAGAGATAGTGGGGAGAGTTCGCAATATGTGCGACAGCATATCACAATAGAGCGCTGCGACGATCACGGAGCCCGATGTCTCCTGAGAATTCGCTCATCCGGAAACAGCCCGTTGCAAATCCTCCGTGCTCCACTACGATTTGCGCCGGAATATCTATCTCTCTGCACGGTATGAGTTGAGGCTGGGTATTCGCGGGATATCTTTCAGAGGATAGCCTCAATCGTGGCCGCGCACTGAAATAACCATTTGCACGAGGCCCGCTGCGCCTCTCCAGGGAAGACTAATGAGCCTGAATCACGCCGAGCGAGTTGCCGAGTTTCTGCCGAAAATTGAAGCGTCAGACCCCAGCAGCAGCCATGCCGGAACCACTCCGGGAAGCTTTGCCCGAGCTCCAAGAATTGCTCCAGGACGCAAAGGTGCGCTGACGTTTTCGTCACCCGATACTCCGGGAATGCCTCAGCCTTCTGAGAAGACGGCCTGGGACTTTATGCCGTCGGATTGGACGATCAAGCCGGGCTTTGAGAACAATTACGAACAGGCCGCTGCCTGGCAGACGCCCGCTGGATTTGAGCCGAGCACTCAGCTGGAGTTTGCTCGTCTTGGTAACATCACCCCTGAGATGCATCGCGTCGCGGAAGCCGAACAGCATCTGACGGCCGAACAGATTCGTGATGAAGTCGCCGCTGGCCGCATGGTGATCCCGGCCAACAAGCAGCATTTGAAATATCAACTGGAGCCAATGTGCATCGGTCGCGCGTCACGCACCAAGATCAATGCCAACATGGGGGCCTCACCAGTTTCTTCAGGAACCGACGAAGAAGTTGAAAAACTTCGCTGGGCCGAACGTTGGGGTGCGGACACCGTGATGGATCTCTCCACAGGAGGAGATCTCGATGCGTGTCGCGATGCCATCATTCGCAACAGCACCGTGCCGATCGGAACAGTACCGATTTATTCGATGATTATCGGTCGTCGCATCGAGTCTCTGAGTATTGAACATGTCCTGGAGTCGCTGGAACATCAGGCTCAGCAAGGCGTCGATTATTTCACGATTCATGCCGGAGTGTTGAGCGAGCATCTGAACTACGTTCGCGACCGACTGATTGGCATCGTGAGCCGTGGTGGTTCGTTGCTGGCCAAGTGGATGATTCATCATCGCCAGCAGAATCTGATGTATACCAACTGGGAAGCGATCTGTGACGTTCTGCGTCGCCACGACGTAACCTTCAGCATCGGAGATGGACTGCGTCCCGGTGGCTTGGCCGATGCAACCGATATCGCTCAGTTGTCTGAACTGTCAACTTTGGGCGAACTCACCGAACGAGCCTGGCGCAAAGGTGTGCAGGTGATGATCGAAGGTCCGGGGCACGTGCCGCTGGACCAGATCGAGTTCAACATGAAACTCCAGCGAACATTGTGTCACGGGGCTCCGTTCTACGTACTCGGTCCGCTCGTGACGGATATGTTCCCGGGTTATGACCATATCACCAGCTGCATTGGTGCGACCAACGCGGCTTGGCACGGTGCCAGTATGCTGTGCTATGTCACACCGAAAGAACATCTGGGGCTTCCCAAGAAGGATGACGTAAAGCAGGGTTGCGTGGCGTATAAGATTGCGGCTCATGCGGCGGACGTTGCTCTGGGAATTCCTGGAACTCGCGATCGCGACGATGAACTCACAAGGGCTCGCGCGGCGTTGAACTGGCCGAAGCACTTTGAACTGAGCTTCGACCCGGATACGGCTCGCGCCTATCACGACGAAGATCTGGACGTTGATACCGATTTCTGTGCCATGTGCGGCCACGACTGGTGCAGTGTTCGCATCAGCAAGGAGATTCAGGAATTCGCCAGCGGCAAGGCTGATGCGTTTCAATGGGACAAGGCCAAGGTCACAGAGGCTCTGACACCTGAGCAGCGCGAGATCCTTGAAAAACGCGGCGTATTGTCGCCGGCCGAGATTCATCGTCTGGCCAGTAAAACTCGCCGCACCATGGGCGCTGAAGGTGCGAAGGCTGATTGTCACAGTGATATTGCGGAAGCCGAGACTGCCCGCACAATTCAATTGGTGCAACTGGGTACTTCGACACCGTAACATAAACCTTGGATCTGCTAGCTCTTGCGTGATGGTTGGTTTAGAGGGCAGTTTCTTTACCACGGAGATCACAGGGAGCACAGAGGAAACGCAAGAGTGGCTATCGGTGGGCTCGTTTTGAACGCAGGGTAACGCAGAGGGAAACACCAGTTGTTTCTGACTTCCCCCCCGCGTTACTCTGCGACCTCTGCGTTCAAAACTCTGTGTTTCCTCTGTGCTCCCTGTGACCTCTGTGGTTAAACCTGCGATTCTTTACTCAGCGTTAGTACGCAATCCGAAAACAGACATGGCAAAACGTAAAGCAAAATCGGCCAGCCGAACGCCTCCTGGTAAACCCATTCGCAAGGCCTGGAAGTTTTGCCCTCGCTGTGGCGTCACCGCGACAAAGACCGGACGCAATCCGTTCTCCTGTCCGGCCTGCGGCTTCACTCACTACTTCGCACCGGTTTCGGCTGTGGGAGCCATTGCGACTGATCCTGAGGGACAGGTGCTGTTACTTGTGCGAGCCAAGGATCCAGGCAAAGGAATGTATGGACTGCCTGGCGGATTTGTGGATGCCGGCGAAACCGTGGAACAAGCGTTGCGGCGAGAAGTTCTGGAAGAGGTTCAGCTCAGCGTGACTTCTTACCGTTACCTTGTGTCGTATCCCAACGAATACAACTTCAACGGCTTTGTGCTGCCAGTCACGGATATGTTTTTTGTGATCGAGGTCGAGTCCTTTGACAGTATCTCATTGTTGGACGGCGAAATCGATGCGTGGCACTTTTGCCATCCGACTCGTCGAGAACTCAACCGCATGGCCTTCGAATCTAATCGCAAAGCCCTTGAGTTCTTCCTTGCGAGCGTAGAACGGTAAGTACTGGCAACGCAGTTTTCTTGTTGCCATTTCCGAGGGGTACTTGAATCGTTTAACGGCTAGCCTGTTGATTTAGTCGCTTCATCAGCTGCAGGGCGTTAGCCCCCGGTTGTTTTTCTTGTGGTTCAGCGGCGAAAACCGGACGCTAACACGTTGCGGCTGATTAATTCAACAGGCTGCAAGCCGAAGGCGATTGTGTGAGCCATGGCAGCGGTTCATCTCGAACTGGCCAATGAATAAACGAGGGGTGTTGCCCCTCGTTTATTTGCAGTCAAAAGACACTGACGACCAGTAGAAATGGATTGCCGTCCTACAGCATGCCAACGACAAGGTCGCCCATTTCGGTCGTGCTGATGGATGGGCCTGTGCCAGCGATGTCTTTGGTGCGATGGCCAGCCTTGAGAACTTTGCTGACGGCATCTTCAATCGCGTCGGCTTCGGCGTTCATACTCATGGAATAACGCAGCATCATGGCCGCAGCAAGAATTGTGGCCAAAGGGTTTGCGATGTTTTTGCCAGCGATGTCCGGAGCAGACCCGTGGATCGGTTCAAACAATCCCGGGCCGCTGGCACCAATCGATGCTGAAGGCAGCAGACCCAAAGAACCCGGCAGCATCGACGCTTCGTCGGTTAGGATGTCGCCGAAGAGATTCTCTGTCACGACCACGTCAAACTCGCGAGGCTTCGAGATCAGATGCATCGCCATCGAATCAACAAGCACTACGTTGTATTGCAGATCCGGGTACTCTGTCTTGACGACTCGTTCTGACACCTGACGCCACAGTCGTGAGGCTTCCAGAACGTTTGCCTTATCGACCATCGTCAGTTTGCCACGACGTTTGCGAGCTGCATCGGCCGCGACACGAACAACGCGTTCGATTTCTCCGGTGGAGTAGATCATCACGTTCCAGGCTTCTTCGCCTGATGGATGAGGTCTCCGTCCTGATTCGCCGAAGTATATGCCGCCCGTGAGTTCACGAACGAACAGAATGTCGGTGCCAGCCACGATCTCGCGTTTCAACGGGGAGGCATCCAGCAGTTCGTCCCAGGTCTTGGTCGGTCGCAGGTTAGCGAACAGTCCCAGCTCTTTACGAATTCGCAAGAGGCC
>CAIXQV010000113.1 GCA_903921605.1 uncultured Planctomycetaceae bacterium
AAATAGGCGGGGCCGTAGTTCGACATGCCGTCGCTGATGGCGTAGGGCTCGTATTCCATACGAAAGCCATCACAAGGGCGAGCAAACAAATGGCCAAATCCTCGTGGCCGAAACTCATCGGGCGCACAACGCTGATACTGAGTGAGCGATGCTGCTCGCGGGCGATACCAGTTTGTGTACTTGTCGAGCGGCAGCGGAAAATGATTGAATCCATTTCCGGCAGAACCGGGAGCACCTAAGTCGGGCGTAACTCGAATCTGACGGAACCCATTGAAGGCGCCATTTGGAAGTGTGGCGTTGCCGGTTCTTACGGCCGCATATTTTGCGAGTGAATTGGTTGCCACTGGGTGCTGGGAAGTGGGCGAACCGTTAACTGGCGGAAGTCCGGTCTCCTGAGCCATGGTTGCCGCGTGTACTGTCAGAATTGCAACGACGTAAACGCAAAGTGAAACGAGACGAGCCATGACTGTCATCCTGACTTCAAAAAAAGGCCCGGTATCAACGACCGTGTTGCCGGGTATCATTGTCTTCGGATTGCCGGGTTGAACGGCCGCAGGAGAATCCAGAGGCATCTCTGAAGTGTCCGTGATGACGCACCGATTCCTCAGTGGCTTCCGTTTATGACAGATAATTGCCGTGAGCAACGATGCGGAGAATCGGTCTGTTCCTGATGATTTCCCCAATCGAAAAGGCTTAACATTATCACCTGCTGAAATCGTGAGAATCTCTCACGGGCGACAGAGCCTTTCGACTTTAAAAATCTGAGAAACCTCCAGATCACCATCGATTCCCGGATGTGTTCAGAATTTATGAACTTCCCGGCCCGCGCGGCCCTCCGACCAATCAGAAGGGCCGCTTTTCCAAGCGTAAACATGATTGTCCGCCATTGCGCCCTTACCATGTCAGCCCTTTCCTCAATTGTCCGACGAACTTTTTATTGAGGGGGTCCGGCCGCGGTTTCAAATCTTTGGAAAGATGAGTAGACTTCGCCGACGGTCGACGGGAAGAGAGTTGAACATCGATGCGCTGGCAAGGGGCCGGCTGCAAAGGAGAAGTCGACCATTTCGCCTTGCCGTGAACTGAAAAACATGAATTCCCCCCTCACTGAATCGATTGAAGCGACCATCGATGTTCATAAGGTGCGAAACGAGTTGCAGCCAATTCCTCGGGAAAAAGTCGATGAAGAACCTCGTCTTCTGTTTCGCCGCTCCAGCCGAGTTCAGCGGCTGACTGGCGTTGCCATTCGTTCTATTGGCTCCTATGTTCCGTCCAGAATTGTCACAAACGAAGAGCTGGAGCAGCGTTACGGCTTTGAAGAAGGCTGGGTGAAACGCCGAACCGGGATTTCGCAACGCCGCTTCGCCGGTGAAGGGGAGTCCACAAGCGACTTGGCCGTCGAAGCCGCCAAACGAGCCATGCTGGCAGCTCGCGTTTCTCCATCGGATATTGATCTTCTGATCGTTGGGACTTTCACACCCGACTTCACTTGCCCGTCGACGGCCTGCCTGGTTCAGGACAAATTAAACCTTGACGCCCCGGCGATGGATTTGCAGGCGGCCTGTTCGGGATTTATGTACTCCCTTGCAACCGGCGCTCAGTTCATCGCCACCGGGAATGCCAAATGTGCTTTGGTAATCGGTGCGGATGTTAACAGTCGTATCGTCCAGCCAGATGACCAACGAACGGCTCCCCTGTTCGGTGATGGAGCCGGAGCTGTGATTCTGGGCGCGGGCGAAGCCGATCAGGGTCTCGTCTGTTATCAACTGGGAGCTGACGGCGCTGGCGGTTGCATGCTGGATCGCCCGGCTGGAGGTGCGACGCTGCCGTTAACCCCGGAACTAGTCGCCGCTGGCAAGCATTTCCTGCAAATGGATGGTCGGAATGTCTTTAAGTGGGCGATTCAGGCTGTCACAGAATCGATCGAAGTCGTGCTCGAACAGGCCGGCGTAACGATGGAAGATGTGTCCCTGTTTGTGCTGCACCAGGCCAATATTCGCATTATCGACCATGCCATGAAGGTCCTGTCGATCCCGCGGAGCAAGGTTTACAACAACCTGGATCGAGTTGGCAATACTTCAGCCGCCTCCATTCCGCTGGCTTTGGATGAGGCGTATCGCGAAGGACGTATTCAGCGAGGCGATCTGGTGCTGATGTGCGGTTTCGGTGCCGGATTAACCTGGGGCACGGGCTTGTTCCGCTGGTAGCTTCCCTGCACCGTCATTTCGATCCGTGTTGCAAGGGCTTCATCAGCGGCTGAACCGTAGGTGTGTGCGCGTCTGACCCTCCTGCAGAACCGGAAAAACCGGAATGGGGGGAATCGACAGCCAGCATTCTCCAGTGTGTTGCGTTTTGGCAGCATGCCCTTTCAGCCTACCTCCGTTTCGTAGGTTATGTACTCCATCAGGTTGCATTATCGCGTCATCATTTCTCACCCTGCGCAATCGACAAGAGCGTTTCAGACTGAACTCTGAGGCTTTTCGACGGCAGAATCTGGTGAGCAGTGAGGAGCATCGCGGCTTACATCCGCAGCCTGTCGGAGAAATCTATGTCGGTCACAAAGAGACAGGGTTCACGCAATTCTTTTGGAAGCACTCTCCCGGTGCTTCTGCCTCTCTACGACAATGCCAGCGAATCATGGCAGTTTGTCGCTGATGCTGAAATTGCCTGCGGGACCGGAGATGATTGTCAGTTTCGCCTGAATCATGACGGCATTGCCGATCGTCATTGCGTGTTCAATCTGCGTGCAGGAATCCTGACCGTCCGGCGGATCGATGGACGCATCTGGCTCAACGAAATCCCTGTCTCTTCAGAAGCGGTACTGGCCCACGGAGATATCCTTTCGATTGGCCCCGTGACCATTCAGATCGACGAGATTGCTCGCCCTGTAGCCCCTGCGCCTGCCCGTGATTCTGCACGTACTTCTGAGCCGATGAAGGTCGCTGGCGCGAATGTCTCCGCAACAACGAATCATCACGACTCGGTGACACAACCATTTGCAGTTTCCCCCCAATCAGTATTTCAGTCTGCCCCGGTTGCCACCGGTGTGCCATTTTTGTTCGCCCCCGCCTTCGCGATCACTCCGCCCCCGTTGCCTCCGGCGTTCTTTGAAGATCAATCCGCAAAGATCTCGGCCGCCGCGGAATCGCTGTTCAAAGAGCGAACAGTTGAACTGCAGAGTCGCGACCGCATGCTGGAGGCTCGAGAACAGCAGCTTCACGAGCTTGAGCTGCTGATTCGCGATCGTGAACGTATCTGTCTGGATCGTCAGTCAACACTCGACGAACGCGTTCAGGTTCTGAACGAGCAGAAGAATTATCTCGAAGAGCAGCGAACGCAGGCGGAAGCCGCACGCGAGCATCTGCACCAGCAAAAGCTGGATCTTGAACGTCGTCTTCGTCAGCAGACCGAGCGAGAAGACGAACTGGCCTGCCAGCTGGAATCCACAGCGCATGGCTACGCGCAGGTTGAACAGACCAGAAGCGAATTGTCCGCTCGACTCAATGACATCCAGCATCGTGAAACACAACAGGAGCAACAGCGACGCGAACTGGAAGAGCTGGCATCGTGGATCAATTCACAGAAGACCGAACTTCAGGCAGCGACCACTGCGGTTGAGTACCGCGCGGCTGAACTGCATTCCCGCGAAGTCGCTCTGCATGACGCGGTTGCCGATCTGGCCGAAAACCAACAGGCCATAACGGCGATTGAAGATGCCTTGCGCGAACGCGAAGGCATTCTCGCGATGGATGAGCTGCGAGTTACGGAAGCTCGCGTACACCTGACGGCCGCGGAAACACTAAGCCTTGATGCATCAGACAGGATTACTGAAGCAGAATCAATTCGGATCGCTTCAGAAGAGAAACTGCGGAACGCAGAACAGCAGCTTCAGCACGCACTCGAACAGTTCAATCTGGTTGAACAGGCACGGGTCGAAGTCGAACGTCAGCGGCGTGAGCTGGAACAATTGCATCACGATTCACAGGTAAAGTATGCCCAGGCCGTTCAGCTTGAAGAGCAACTGATCGCCCGTGCGGCCGGGATTGACGAACAGCAGACTCGCCTGACGCAGTCTCAGCAGGAAATCGAAACACAGCGGCAGGAACTGAATCTGCAGCAATCCTCGCTGACAGATCAAATCAGTGCCCTTGAACAACGCGTAAGTCAGTTGAATCAGCGCGAGGCGGAGTTATCTACCAGAGCTGCTCAGCTTCCGGATGAGTCGTCCAACGGCACTCGCAGTGTCGAGCAACTCATGGCGATTGCAGCGGAAAAAGAGTCAGCAGTTCGCTCGCGTCAGGAAGCGGCACGGGCCATGGAAGAGCTGAAAGCTGCGAAGGCCGCCATTACGGACAGAGAGCTGACACTGACCTCGCGTTATGCAGAGATTGAGAGTCGAAGTGCCGAACTGGCCGACCGAGTTCTGACACTCAAGTCTGAACGCGATGCGATTCGAATGAAGGAACTGCAACTCCGGAATTCCTCGTCGGATACAACAGCGAACGTTACTGCAGTCCAGGAACAACATCAGCGACTTCTTGAGCGACATGCTGCGTTAAAGGAACTCGAGACACGGGCCATAGAACGTGAGAATGCCGCCAATGTGGTGCTGCGCAATGCGGAAGCTGAACGTGATGCGTTGCAGATGTCGCACAAAGATCTGATTTGTGAACGCAATGCTTTGATGCAGTTCAGTCAGGATCTCAACAGTCGGGCGAGTGGATTGGCGGAGCGTGAGAGTACCGTAACACAACAGACAGAAGAGCTGCGAAGCCGATTCCTCGCGATGAATCAGCAAAGCTCCGAACTGCAACGCCTTGAGAACGAACTCAATCTGCGTGCCGCGGAACTGCATCGTCGAGTCAACCAGTTCAAATCTGAGATTCGTGAGCAGAAAGGAACTTCTGTTGGGGCTGACGTCGCGGAGTTCTCGAGTGAAGCAATCGCATCAGGCACCAACATCAGCATTGACTCGATACGAGAACAGGAACTCTCCGAAGCATTGCAGGCTTCCGAATCGCAGCTTAATGGAGTCCAGGCGGAACGTGACGCACTTCTGACGGCAGTGCGAGAACTTCAGCGAGCTATGCTGGACGCTCGTGAAGACGTCGAAGACGCCAATCGATTACGAGCAGAGTCGTCATCGCAGGAACAAACTTTCGCGACTTTATATCAGACGATTGAAGAACGCAGCGGACAGTTGCAGTTGCTGGAATCACGTCTTCGTCAGGCCGAAAGTCAAACCGAGTCTCTTGAACGACAGTTGAAGACATACCATTCCGGAGGAACACCTACAGAATCTTCGGCGACTCCCGAATCTCCGGCGACGGGCACAGCAGTAAACTTCGGTGACGGTCGTTCTGAATCCGGAGAAGTCGAAGCTGAACTGATGCGGCAGTTAGAAGCTCTGAAGGCCGAACTAAAGTCGGGCAGCGAGCACTACTCGGGGAATGAAGACTCTGTCTTCGCCATGCGTGAACAGGATCGCATCATAGATGAACTGCGTCTGCAGAATGAGGCGTTGCAGGCCAGAATCTCCGAACTGACTTCGATGACCGACGACAAAGACGCGCCAGTCAGCATGATTCAGGTGGACGAACTTCATGCCCAATTGAATCGCGCGACCGAAGTCATCTCGGACCGAGATGATCTGATTCGCGAACTCCGGATGCGATTATCAAAGCAGGTCGAACAGTCCGGTGATTCATCCGCCAACGAGAACATCGATGCGGCTGAACTGCAGAAAGAAGCTCGAGAACTGGATCGTCGAGCCAGCCTTCTGGATACTCGTGAAGAGGAAGTTCGTGAGCGACTTCGCATGGTGTCGAATTCCGAAGAGGAAGTTGAGAAACAGCGGCGACAACTGCTGGATGCACGGCAGCAGCTCGAACTGGCTCGCACAGAGATTCAGGTCGCGATGAAGCAACATTCCGCCGTTACGAACTACGCGGCGGAGTCAGAACTTAGCATGCGGAAAATGAAAGAGGAGATCTCACCTGAGACGCTTCGCCCCGGTGCTGCAATCTTCGGGATGGAAGCGGAGCCTGTGAACCTGTTGACTGATGAGGACGAGGAAGCTTCCGCCAGTGCTGCACTTGATCTGCGAGCAGAACTTGCCAGCCTCTTTGGTCTGAATGGGCGGAACGCTGAGAAGCCTGCTCAGGAAGTGTTTTCAACACAGGAAATGCCGGATACTTCTGAGCCACTGGGCGCTGCAAAACCTGTCGCGATGCACTTTGGAGAAGACGCGTCGAGGATCGTCTCCGGACATGTTGAAGAACCAACTCCGGAGTCGTCTGCCAATGCCGCCGGAGAAGACACCTCAGATGACTTTGTTCGCGACTACATGGAGCAGTTGCTTTCAAGAAGTCGCAAATCAGCCGGAAATTCTCTGCCATCGGAACTTTCCGGTGGAAGTAAGGGCAAGTCATCGAGTCCGTCACCGGCTCCTGCGACACCGAAGAAGCCGGAAGCAGCAGCGACTAAATCTCCGCCGAAGGTTAAGTCCTATATTGATCAGTACATGGCAGGCGGTTCAATGCCGCCTGAGGATAGCGGAGCCAGCGATTCAAGCGAGACACACTCTGAGGCGTCAGGTGATAACTCACAGGACGTCCCATTGGCCCCTCGGGTCAAAGTTGATGTCGAGAAACTGCGACAGAACATGGATTCATTCCGCAGCGTGTCGACTCATTCGGTTGAAAAAGCTCTTGTGACCCATGCTCTGCGGACCGAACGGCTTAGCATCAACGGGCGCATCTTCCTCGTCTGCGTCATGGGATTCATGAGCGTGTTTTTCGCGATCGCAAACTACAAAGGAATCATCAATTCCACAGCTTTGATCTGGATCTCACTCCTCGGTGCGATCGGTGCAGGGCTCGAGCTGACTCGAAAAATGTATGCCGTCAAATCCAGAGGTAAAGCTCTGGTTCGCTGCGAAGAATCCTGTGCAGGCAAACTCGGAAGTGGCACTAAGTCTGAAGGAACAGACCGAACAATTTCCGGATCAGCGACAAAACCGATGGCCCCTGTGCCTCCTCCAATACCACTGACTCCGTCCGCTATTCTCGGTGAAGAGTTGACCGGGAAAGGGCCTGCGCATGCGACCACTTCGCCTTACGCAGCCATTGCAGCGGTGACAGCCATGGAGGAAATGGAGCCTCTGCCGCAATCGCCCTCACATTGACAGATAGCAGCCATGAAAGGTAGCGGCCATTTCCCGAAGGCCATACCCTGACGACCAAACGCAGAACGTTCTGGCTGGTGCAAAAATGGGTTCAGAGTAAAGGCTTCTCGCAAAGAGAATGACCAACCATTAAACTCTGCCCACCATCTGCACCAACCCTGTATCTCCCGAATCTGCTGAAACTCGATCGAATGGATTCTCCCCCACCATCGTCTGAAGAAATTGCGCTGCGTTACCTGGAAGAACTTCCATGGCCGCCATACCCGTTTCAGGAACAGGCGATCCTGACGTGGTTTGATTCGGAAGACGGCATTCTGGTCTGTGCGCCGACAGGGACGGGAAAGACTGTCATCGCCGAAACTGCTCTGTACGAAGCCCTGATGACCGGTCGACGAGCGTACTACACGACTCCTTTAATCGCATTGACCGAGCAAAAATTTCGCGAACTTCAGGAGTCGGCTGTTCGCTGGGGCTTTTCCGCGACCGATGTTGGACTGGTAACGGGCAATCGCCGCGAAAACTCCGACGCCAGAATTCTGGTTGTCGTCGCCGAGATTCTACTGAACCGCCTCCTTTCGCCGGAGGAGATTTCTTTCGACGATGTCTCGGCCGTGGTGATGGATGAATTCCACAGCTTCAATGATCCGGAACGAGGCATCGTGTGGGAGTTGTCACTTGGACTTCTCCCGAAACACTGTCGACTGCTGCTGATCAGTGCGACCGTGGGCAATGCAACAGATTTTGTCGTCTGGCTGGCCCGCCAACATGGCCGTCGCCTGCGACTGCTGCAGAGTGACGAACGCCGCGTGCCACTCGATTTTCGCTGGGTGACGGACGAGATGCTGCCCGATCAACTGGAGATCATGGCGGACGGCGATGAGGAGACTCGGTACACGCCGGCGCTGGTGTTCTGCTTTAATCGCAACGAATGCTGGAGCGTCGCCGAACAATTAAAAGGCAAACGCCTGCTCGCTGATGGTCAACAGAAGCAACTGCTCGCCGAGATTGAACAAGTCGACTGGTCCATCGGCGCGGGAGGAAAGCTGAAGCAGTTTATCATTCGAGGCGTGGGCATTCACCATGCAGGACTTTTGCCGAAGTACCGTCGAGTTGTCGAGCGACTGTTTCAGAAGAAGCTGCTCAGCATCTGCGTCTGCACGGAAACTCTGGCAGCCGGGATCAATCTCCCCGCGCGATCAGTCGTGATGACTTCGCTGCTGAAGGGACCTCCCGGAGCGATGAAGCTGATCGACGCCAGCTCGGCTCATCAGATGTTTGGACGTGCTGGTCGCCCGCAGTTTGATACTCGCGGTTATGTTGTCGCCGTGGCTCATGAAGACGATGTTCGGCTATTTCGCTGGCAGCAGAAATACGATGAAATCCCCGAAGATACCAAGGACCCCAATCTGATCCGCGCGAAGAAGAACCTGAAGAAAAAGATGCCGCGCCGGCGTGAGGGATTTCAGTACTGGACCGAGCGACAATTTCAAACGCTCAAAGAAGCCCCGCCGGCCAAACTGGCCAGTCGTGGCCGAATGCCGTGGAGACTGCTGGCGTTCTTTATTCGTAAGTCCGGAACCGTCATGGGGCTGCAGGAAGCAGTACGACGACGCTTGCTGGATTCCGGCGAGAAAGACGATGCCGAAAAGCATCTGGTCCGCATGTTGATGACTCTGGAAGCCGGCGGTTTTATCACCCTGGATCCACCGCCACCGAAGCCGTCTGTTGCTCCGGGTGCTGCGGCAAAAATTGAAGGTCCGGTCTTTCATTCAATGAAGGCCGGGGACGTGATTTCGCAGATCATTCCCGCCATGACCGCGACCGCCAATCTACAACAAAGCCGCTGGGTCTCGACTCATCTCGCCCCGATGACGGAAGCGGAGATGGCCGCCGAGTTGTCAGAGATTTCGGAGACCGCGAACGATACTCCCCCAGAAGATCCTGCTGAATTCGGTGACGGGGTGGATGAAGCGACGGCTACGCAGGAGGATTCGGCCGCGACTGCAGCAACTCGTCCTGCTTCGGACACCGTAGATGCAGATGCAGCGACAGCGGGCGATGTGATACCTCAGCAACCCGCTGCTGAAGAGGTGGCTGCTCCGGAAGTCGCGGCCCTGACAACAGAAACGCCAGGCTCGTTCGGTCTGTTGGGCCAGTTGCTTCAGCAGGCTCGCACCGGCGCCCCAAAGGACAGCGTGACCTCAAAGAAAGACAAGAAGGGACCGAAGTCTTCCAAACAGTCGGATTTGCCCGATTTCGACTATTCACCGCGACTGGCCATTGCCACCGAGCAAATGGATCTGCTCTTTACGTTCCGTAGCATCAATTCGCTTTACGGAGTGTTTCTCGCGGAGCACATGCATAAGGCAAACTACGAAGAACGTCTCCAGCTTCTGGAAAGCGTGCTGGATCTGGCTTCGTCGGTTTCGGGCGCCGTCCGAGTTCCCTCATCGGAACAAATGCCGGATGGGCCGTTGTCGACTGAGTTTCTGAATCCTTTGCTTCTATCTCGCGGATTGGTGACTCAGCAGGAGTTGACGGGGTATTTCGACGAGGTGACTCGGCGGAAAGTTTACCCGATGGCTCTGGGTGATCGCATGCGACTGTTGTTCCGTTGCGATTTCCCAAGTGTGTCGGACGTCTATGTTCGCAGCGTCTGGTGTGTTGGCGATCTGTTGCGATTCGGGGGAAACTTCGATCGTTTCGTGAAAGCTCGCGATCTGACCAAGCAGGAGGGCATTCTGTTCCGGCATTGCCTGCGGATGATCCTGCTGTGCGGCGAATTCGCATTACTGGAACCACCCGGACTGGATCCCGTGGAATGGCGTCGCGACATGACCGAGCTGGCCGCGATCCTGACAGACTCCTGCCGCGCAGTCGATCCCGGCAGCACCGATGAGGTCATCACAACCTTGCGTGCGCAGGCCGAAGGACAGGATTTATTGTAAACTACCGATGGCAACGCTGAAGACACGCAGGAGTTGATAGTGCTCGACTGTCAGCAAACCTCAGAAAACCGAACCGCTATTGACCGCGAGGATTCGCATTTGCCGAGGGTTCGATTCTGAGGACGCAGTTCCGTCGATGCACTTCCGTCGCCTTGGCGGGAGTTACCTTCCGTTCTCGCATCACCCCTGCGCTGTGGTGCGATTTCGTCGGCGGCGAGAAGAGGCGGCTTGTAGAGTTGCTCGTAGTCCAATCTCCACTCGGAAGCGTTTGCGGAAGTTTTTCACAAGATCCAGCCAGGTCTCCTCACTGCACTGCAGACGTTCCAGCATAGGATCAAGCCCTATCGGTATTGAGCCGCGTTTGTCAGTTCTCAATTGACGGCCAGTCCAGTCCAGCAACTGCAAATACTGGTCCAGCGTCATCGCAAGGCAACCCTTGTTTGAAGCTCGACGCGAACTGGTCTTCTCTCGCACTTTCTTCCGAGGCGGATGAAGAGGCACCGGAGCCAGCCAACCGGCTTTCTCCCCATGCTCTGTGCGAACGTCCTGAGCATCCGCCGAGGACACGTCGCCTGCCGACTGACGATCGGCCACTCGCTCTTTCACACTCGTGAAATCGCTGGCTTCCGGAGTCTTCGCGATACCGGCTCGAATCGGATTCAGATCCACATACACCATGCAGGCCGCGATCGCCGACTCATCCAGCAGCGGCTGAGCCTTGAAACGCCCCTCCCAGAAATGGCCGGTCACTTTTTCTTCCTTGTTCCCCAATCGAGCGATCGGTTCCGCAAGGCACTTCATGAACCACGACACACTCGAAAGCCGCTTCCGCTTCTCCTTCAAGCCGGAGGCATCGTTGCGGATGTGATTTAGTTCGAATTCTGTGGGTTCTTCAGGCGATTTATCCTGCCGCCTTCGTTGCGGAAACAGGTTCCACCACCGCAGAGCGACCTCGTCAGAGGACCACTTCCTCACGAGATCCGGCCGGGTTCGAGCCACCACATGCAGGTGGTTACTCATTACTGCAAAGCTCAGAACATCGACTGCAAAAATCCCCGCGAGCACTTCCAGCCGATCACGAATCCACTGCTTGCGATGCGAGTAATCTCGACCTGTTTCTTCATCTCTCCCGCACAGATAAGTCCTCCGCACGCAGCGATTCACCAGATGAAACACCTGAATCTCGTCATCCGCAAAGATCTCCACTCGATTCACTCGTGGCACAACCGTCGCTCCGTTCAAACGCAAGAACCCGCAGCAAAGACTCAGATCTTCGCAGCATAACCAATCCCCCCTCTCCTCTCAAGTGCATGGCACCGATTTCTTCTTTCCGAGGGGGCGGATGGAACTTCCGCTGGCGAAGGGGGAAATGGGTTGCTAGAGTCCTCGCGATTCTTGACCTTCATTGCAGGGATGCCTCATGAGTTCTTCCGGCCCAATGTCCGATGCAACTGCTGTTGTTCGATCGGATTCTCCCAGATCCATGCTGTCCGTGGCGTTCTGGAGTTTTCTGCTCACCCAGTTTCTCGGGGCTTTCAACGACAACTACTTTAAGCAGATGGTTCTGCTGACGTGCGTAAATCAGGTCGCCAAGGCCAAGGGCGAAAGTGCTCCAGATCGCCAACCGCTGGCACTGGCGGCGTTTGCGATCCCGTTCATCTTATTGTCGGGTCTCGGTGGTTTTCTGTCCGATCGATGTGCCAAGCAGCGCGTCATCGTCGGCTGCAAGATCGCGGAAGTGGGCATCATGGGCGTCGGGCTGATGGTACTGCTGATCGACGGGCTGTCTGCGGACGCACAGTTGTTGAGCCTGATCGGAGTACTTCTGTTGATGGGGGCTCATAGTGCGATTTTTGCCCCGTCGAAGTATGGTGTGTTGCCGGAACTTTTTCGCGAAGAACAACTATTGCCCGTCAATGGTGCAGTGCAGATGACGACGTTTCTGGCGATCATCTTCGGGACAGCCGGAGCCGGGATTGCTCTGGATCAGATTCAGAGATCCATGTGGATTGGCAGTCTGATCGCGATTGGGATTGCCTTCGTGGGTACGGCGGCTTCGCTGTTCATTCCTCGCACTCCGATCGCCCAGCCGAATCTGACGTTGAAAATGGAAGACCTGTTCCTGCCGCGTGAGATCGCTCAGTTGATTCGCCGTGACCGAGGGCTGCTGCTGGCAATCCTGATTGCCGCGATTTTCTGGTTTCTGGGCGGGGTGACTCAGATGTCCGTTAATACTCTGGGAAAAGCCACCTTGAAACTCAGCGATACTCGAACCAGCCTGATGGTAGCCGGGATTGGCCTTGGAATCATGGCAGGCTGTATTATCGCCGGGTTCCTTGGAAAAGGGCAGAGCGGCCGGCGATGGGTGCTGATTGGTTCATGGTTGCTGCTGATTTCGCTCTCGCTCATTGCGTTTCTGGGCAGCGGGCTCGCCGGGACTGCAGTCAATGCCGAGGCTAAGGATCAGGCGATTCTTGTCAGCCTGCTGTCGGCCGACATGCTGGAGTGGAGTCTTCGTTTCAGCATGGTATTTCTGGGCGTTTCCGCCGGAATGTTCGTCGTTCCAGTACAGGTGTTTTTGCAGCAGGCGCCGCCGCCGGAGTTTAAGGGGCGATTATTGGGCGTGCAGAATTTAGTCACCTGGATCGGGATTTTGCTGTCGGCCGCGTTTGTCGGTGTTGCCGGGATGGTACTGCGAGGAATCGCTGGCCCGAACGGGGATGCTCGCCATCAATGGGCCGTGTTTGCGTCTTTAGCGTTGTTGATGGTTCCGGTTTGTATCTTTTATCGATTGCCGGAGGCTCGCCGGAGAGAACTCTGAATTTTCCGAAAGCCAGTCATTTCCGGCAGATTCCGAAGTCGAATGATTCGGTGGGGTTGAAGTCCCGCCAGCGTTTGCTGTAGTACGCGCACAAGCGCGGGATGCGCGATGACAGCCCGGCTGAACTCTGGATCGCCAATGCGGCAACCAGTTGGGAACTTACTGTCAAAAAGCAGATACAGGATTTCGGATCATCCTCATGCAGCGTATTTTTATTTCGGGGATCGGTGTTGTCAGTTGCCTTGGTAACGACCGACGAACGTTCTGGAACAATATCATCAACAGCCAGTGCGGCATTGACCGCCTGGTGTTGCACGACACCACGGATCTGGAAGTCAACATTGGTGGCGAAGTTCGCGACCTGAATGAAGCTCGCATCAACGTTAACGATCTGGTTTCGACTCGCAAAATGGATCGAGCCAGTCAGTTCGCGGTCCATGCGGCTCATGAAGCCCTGGAAGATGCGGGGCTGCCGACAAAAGATATCGGCGAAAACGCTGCCGTGATCATTGGCGCTGGCCTGGCGGGTCTGGAGACGTATGAGTTCCAGATGGAACGCATGTTGACCAAGGGACCGTCGCGAGTCAGCCCGTTCACAATTCCGATGCTGATGCCCAATGCTCCTCCGGGAAATATCAGCCTGGCCTTCGGGGCTCGCGGAACCTGCTACACAACCAGTAGCGCGTGTTCGTCTTCGGGCCACTCGATGATTGACGCGATGGAATATCTTCGTCGCGGTGATGCCGATTTTGTCATCACCGGCGGAACCGAAGCATCGTTGACTCGGCTGGGAATCTCTTCGTTCGTCAACATGAAGGCGATGAACAAGACGATGAATGATCGCCCAAAGGAATCGATGCGTCCGTTCGATGCGGATCGCGGCGGATTCATCATGGCGGAAGGTGCGTCCGTTTTGATTTTCGAAACGGAAGAGCATTTGCGGAAGCGTGGCGGCAAGGCGTGGGCGGAAGTTCTGTCAGGTCGTTCAACCAGCGATTCGTATCATCTGGTGCAGCCTGATCCGGAAGGACGTCAGGCAGTGAAGGCCATTAAGGCGGCTCTACAAAAGGCCGGCCTGGAAGCTGCGGACATTGCCGATAACACGTATGTGAATGCTCACGGCACCAGCACAATTTTCAACGATTCGATGGAAACGGTCGCGCTAAAGTCAGTGTTTGGCGAGGATGCCTACAAACTGCATATCAGCTCAACCAAGGGCATGCTCGGTCACATGATCGGAGCGGCCTGCGCGATCGAAATGTCGGCCTGCGTGCTGGCGATGAACTCAGGCATTCTGCCTCCGACGATCAACTACACGACTCCGGATCCAGCGTGCGATCTGAATTACATCCCGAACAAGGCGATCAAGAAGCAGGTCAAGTACTGCATCAATAACAGCTTCGGCTTTGGCGGTCACAACGTCTCACTGGTGGTTGCACGAGTGGATGATGAGACGTTAAAGAGGACGGATTTTTAAGGCGGCAGACGGCAGCAAAGACTTGACATTACGGTAGGATGGGCATTCCTGCCCGTCGTTGGAATGTCGCACAAGAATGTCCAACCTACGCTTTAGGTCTGACGGAGCGACGGGGGTGGTCTCGGAAGCCGCGAAGGCTTTCGGCACGAGGAGTTTTTGCTTCCCAAGGCGTAACGCTGGTCGCGCATTCGGCCGCAAAGAGTGATCATCCACGGAGGGCTGACACCCTGCCGCTCCCCAAAGTTGTGCTGCGACTGCATTTTGCACGGTGCCGCGTGACGATTCGCACATGACGCGGATTGAACGCAGATTGCCGCCTCTGGTCGCCAAACCCGAGAAACAGGATAGATGTATCCTGTTTTCAGTCGACTGTCAGGCTTTCGTATCCGAACCTTTCACAGAGTGCATAACTCGAGCGGTCTATTTGCCAGAATCTTTGGCCCGAATATCCGCTCGGTATGTGGTATGCATGGCGAGCAATAGCTTGCTGCTCCTGCTGAACTCGCGGAAAGGGGACACGTTCTGCCATGTTGCGATCATTACTTGTTCTGACGATGCTGTTGGTTGCTCTACCTTGCTTCGGGCAACTGGATCATGAACAGGAACCGATCAACTACAGCGACGAAAAACCCACCGACCCCGTCGCTCGCCTGGCCGCGCGGCTTGAGGCGGGGGAGATCAAGCTGGATTGGGAACCAAAGCACGGATATCTCACTTCACTGATGCGGCATCTGGATGTACCGGCTTCGAGCCAGACGCTGGTGTTTTCAAAAACCAGTTTGCAGATCAGTCGCATTACGCCGCGGACACCTCGAGCCATCTACTTCAACGATGACGTTTACCTCGGCTGGGTGCAGCGGGGTGACGTTGTAGAAATCTCGGCCGCGGATCCGCAACTTGGCGGCACGTTTTATACGCTCACGCAGCACCACGATGAACCGGCCCTCATTCAGCGCGAAAACGCGCGGTGCCTGCAGTGTCATGGGTCGACGCATACTCGGCGAGTCCCCGGGCATATCGTGAGATCTGTGTTTTCCGATCCGGGCGGCCAGCCAATTTATCGACTGGGAACTCATTTGACTGACGACACAAGTCCCTTCGCGGAGCGGTGGGGAGGCTGGTATGTCACGGGAACTCACGGCAAACAGCGTCACATGGGAAACTGTGTAATTGCCGATGAAAACGTTTCCGAGAAGTTGGACGTGGAAGCCGGCGCCAACCTTACTGATCTGTCGGGGCACTTCAACGTCAAACCCTATTTGACAGCTCACAGCGACATTGTCGCTTTGATGGTTCTGGAGCATCAGGCCATGATGCACAACGTGCTCACCGCCGCCAATCATTCGGGGCGAATTACGGCTCGCGATGCGATCATCATGAACAAAGCGCTGGAGCGACCGGAAGATTTTGAATCCGAATCGACAGCTCGCCGCTACGCATCAGCCGCCGAGAGTGTCGTCAAGGCGCTGCTGTTTTGTGAATCGCCTCCATTGACAGACGTCGTGAAAGGTTCGTCCACATTTCAGGAAGAATTCTCTGCGCGAGGTCCGCTGGATTCGAAAGGCCGCAGCCTGCGTCAGATTGACCTTGAGACGCGGGTGTTCAAATACCCCTGCAGTTTCCTGATCACCTCAGACTCATTTCAGCAACTTCCGGTCGGCGTGAAGACTCGCGTTTGGCAGAGGCTGGATGAGATTCTGTCAGGCAAAGACACTTCAGCGAAGTTTGCGCATTTGTCCGCGGAAGACCGCCGGGCAGTTCGAGAAATCCTGACTGATGTCTGCCCGGAAGCACTATTCCGAACGACGGCGGCAGTGAAACAATCGTCTGAAGCCAGATAGCCGGGGCCAAAGGTTTTCATGAGAGATGCGGCGCCGCAACATCGCCTTCCACCAGCCCCCTTGATTCAGCATCTCTCAGCAACGACCGGAAAGATAACGGGGCCGCAAAGACTGGCCGGCTAATGCTCCGACAAAACTTCATTCTTAAGAGCACGATGGGCATTCATGCCCGTCCTTGGAATGTCGGACATAAACAGCAACCGCTCGGATGGCCAAGTTCTCCCCGTGGGCAGCAACCCCCAATGAGCTGCGTCGTCTGGGAGGTTTGGGGCCAACACAGAGCACCTTGTGTTAAAGAACTCCGACGGAGCCGAATGCGCTGACGACCGGCTCGATCAAGCTGATAATCCTGGATTCTCCGAGAAACAGTATTCTTGCGAGAAAAACGACGTGATACATTTTTGCATCATGACGGGCTGAAGTTGCGCTTGTAAGCTGAAGTGGAGAATGCCGTGCTGGGGAGTACGTGCATTTTGAGGGGCTGGGTTCGTCGGCACGAACATTGCTTAACGTTTGCACAGCAGCGATTCAGCCTCCGTCATTCTGGGTCGAAAACAGTGGGATCTGTTTTTTGCAGCTTCGCGGCTGCGCAGAGAGTAGTGCAATGAGCGTTTCTTTTGGAACGGTCAATTCCGAGATGGGTGGATCGGGCGAAGTTCGTCGACTAAGCGATGTCCCTGGGGAGGGTCATCCTTCGTTGCGAATGCTTTGGATCCTGCGCGGCCTGTGTGTCGCGGGCCTTGGAATTTCAGTGTATTTGGCTTGGACTGCGCTCAGCATGACGCCGGTTTACGGCTGCGGCGGCGGCGATGTGATCGACTGTGGTCACGTGCTGAAGAGCAAATGGTCCAAAGTGTTTGGCATACCGGTCAGCGTCCCGGCTGGTGGTTTATACGCCAGCATGCTGGTGCTGCTGGGATTCGCCGGCCTGAATGCTCCTCGAGCAATGAGGCAGATGGTTTGGAATGCGTTGACCGCCGGAGCTTGTATGGCCGGTTTGGCCGCACTGTGGTTTATCAGCCTCCAGATTTTTGCGTTGAGCAAGATCTGTCCGTACTGTGTTGCCGTGCATACCTGTGGTTTAGCGATGGCGGCTTTAATGCTCCGCAATCGCTTTTCAGAACCTCACCACAAGAGGATGGCCGTAACCTTCAGTGCTGCAGCTGTCGCGGGGCTGATTACTGTGCAGACCATGACTCCGGAACCTGAAGTTTTCGAAGTCATTCGTTATGACGAAGTGACATCCCCTGAAGTGGCGACGACCACGATTGCTGCCGGTGATTCCGGAAGTGATGTGTTCGAAGCTCCGGGCGAAGTTTTTGCGGCTCCCGGAGAAATGTTTGATGCGCCTGTGGTCGACGAAGCTCCGGCTGACAGCTCCGCGAGCACCACGACGGAAGAATCAGACGAAGCCGTAAAGGCCGAGACGACTCAACCAGTTGCCTCGACGTTGTTATTGCTCGTTCCACCTCGCTTGTTGAACCTGACGCAGATCGCGTTTAGCGGTCAGGATGCCACTGCTTCTGAGGGCCAAAAGCCGGCTGAAGCGACCACGGTCGCCGAAGGGGAGAATTCCGCTGGGACCTCAGCGACAACGACCGAAGACAGCAAACCAGCGGCTGATGCCTCGACTCCAGACAGCGCGACTGAAGCAACAGAAAAGAAGGACGAGAAGGCTGAAGAAGCCAAAGCTGAAGTCACTCCGGCTCCACCGGCTCGTAAGCTGATTACCGTTGCTGGAAATCGAGTGACCCTCGACGTCAAGCAATGGCCATTGTTGGGCAATGCGGAAGCTCAGTACGTCTTCGTGGAAATGTTCGACTACACGTGTCCTCACTGCCGGAATACTCACAACGCGATCAAAGGAGCATTCGAAAACTACGGCGACAGGCTCGCGATTCTGGCTCTGCCGGTTCCTCTGGAGCGAGCCTGCAACGATGCCGCGAGTGGCGGTGGGCATCCGGGATCCTGTGAGCTGGCAAAGATTTCGATCGCTGTCTGGCGAGTCTCCCCGGATAAGTTTCACGAGTTCCATGACTGGATGTTCGAGACGACTCGGTCCCCCGCCTCGGCTCGTGCTCAGGCTGAGAAACTTGTCGGAGCAGAAAAATTCCGCAAGGAATACTCCTCGAAAATTCCGTCCGAGTACGTAAAACGACACGTGGACTTGTACAAGAAGGTCGGCCAGGGCTCGGTGCCCAAACTGTTGTTCCCGAAATCAACCATTAATGGTGAGATTAACAGCAAGTCCACGATGGTCAGTACCATCGAGCGGGAACTGCGCGACGTTGCTGTAAAGTAATGTATGCCCCGAATTCATTTTGAACGGGGTGGCTGTACCGCACAGATTGACGCAGAGGAGACAATTCGGGAAGCAGACCTTTCCGGATTTGGTCAGAGCCAACTATGTCGGATCGCTGGGATTTGATTCGCGTTTCATTGGCTCGACGTTTTTATCTCGCCACGATTCTGCAAGCGGCAGTGGTGATCGTTGTATCAATCGTGTTGTGTTATGCCTTTGGACGACAGCCTCCGGCAGAGAAACTACGGCTGCCTTGGGCGTTCGGCATGAGTACAATTCTTCTGGCCGTCGGCAGCTGGTACATGGAACGCGCTCATGCGTTTGTGAAGCGAGAACGCCAGCCGGACTTTCGGCGAGCCCTTTTGTTTTCACTCGCATTTGCGTCAGCATTTGTTGCAGTACAGGGCTACGGCCTGTGGGCCATCGACAAAGGCGTGCAAGATCCGGCCGCCTCGCAACTGGGGGTCCACGGCTTCGTCATCATGCTGACGGCCCTGCATGGCATGCATTTCATCGTTGCTCAGTCCATTTTGTTGTGGGTGACGTTGTCGGCCTTCGCGGATCGCTACGACCATGAATACTTCTGGGGTGTGACGTTCGCGAAATGGTTCTGGCATGCACTGGGAATCATCTGGGTGGGAATCCTGTTCGTCTTCACGATAGCGTTTATCGCCTGAGACGAAAGAACGCCCTGTTTCGCAATTCTGCGTTGCGGAATTCCAGAGAAGTCCGAAAGCTCAGGAATTCGGCCACGAGCAAAGCCCCTCGGGAGCAAACGGCGACAAAGATTCTCGAAACGCGGGGAGTATTGGGTCTGTGCACGGCTACGGTCCAGGAATGATGTGGTTTTTGCATCCCGCTGACACCCGGCCTCGCTCGATCCCGCCCGAAGAATAAGCTTGATTCCGGTTCGCCCGAGGTTTTGCTTTCGAATAGCGATCGGCGAGCATAGAATCCCTCGAGGACGTTTATTGCGTCCACGTCCAAATCCTACCCGTACTCGGCATCCCTCCCACCGCACCGAGAAATCATCATGTCACGTTTTTCTGCTTATCTTCAAGCACGTGCAGCGCTGTGCCTGTTGCTTTGGTTTGCGGTTAGTGTCAACGCAAGTGCTGAGGTGGACTTCAATCGGCAGGTGCGTCCGATCCTTGCGGAGCATTGCCTGCAGTGTCACGGGCCCGACGGCGAAAAACGCAGCGCGGATCTTCGTCTGGATGTTGAGGCCGATGCAAAAAAATCCTCCATCGTGGCTGGATCACCAGGCGACAGCGAATTGATGCATCGGATAAGTTCGACAGATCCTGACACGGTGATGCCACCAAAAGAAACCGGAAAAGTTCTGACGGAAGCGCAGAAAGAAATCCTGAAGCAATGGATTCAGGAAGGCGCGAAGTATTCGAGTCATTGGGCATTTCAGCCGATCGCGAATTCAGGCGATCTTTTAAAGGCCCTTCCAACACCTAACGCAGACAAGTCGCCGGTTGATCGCTTTCTGATGCAGAAACTGGAGCAGGCAGGTCTCACCTATTCGAAGCCAGTCAGTCGCGCTCAGTTTATTCGTCGCGCGACATTTGATCTGACCGGATTACCTCCGACATGGGCTGAGGTTGAAGCGTTTGAGATTGATATAGCCGCCGGAAGCGAAGAACGTCTGATCGATCGACTGCTGGCATCGCCACGCTATGGTGAACGCTGGGGACGACACTGGCTGGACATCGCAAGGTATGCGGATACTCACGGCGGCGCGGCGATCGGTTTCACGTCCTTCCCTTTCTCTTACACGTATCGCGACTATGTCATCAATGCGTTCAATAATGACCTGCCGATTGACCGCTTCCTGAAGGAGCAGATTGCCGCGGATCAAATGGGACTTCCAGAAGGTGATCCCGCGATGGCGGCGTTGGGATTTTTGACGGTCGGTATGCAGTTTCGCAACTACCATGACACGATTGATGATCAGATCGATGTGGTCACTCGAGGACTCATGGGGCTGACCGTCACGTGTGCTCGCTGTCATGATCACAAGTTCGATCCGATCCCGACGGCTGACTACTATGCATTGTACGCGGCGATTGCTCCCAGCAAATCTCCACCGGAGCTTCCGGCCATCGGTGCTGTGACTGATGAGCAGGCTCGCCAGCAGTATGAACGCGAACTTGCGGACCTGAAATTGAAAGTTCAGCAGTTTGCTCGAGAACAAAACGAAGTGCTGAGAAATCGTCTGCGAATGCAGGTCGGGCTGTACCTTGCCGAGATTGCGAAAGGCATCGGCGAACAGGACCTGTCGACTCAGTTTCTTTCGTATCGCACCGACGACATTCGCCCGCTGGTTTTCAATCGATGGCGAACCTGGCTGGCGGGAATGAGCAAAGAAGATCCGGTCTTCGGTCCGTGGCTGGAGATGCAGTCCTGGGGTGCGATCCCGGAAGCCGAGTTTCAGACACGACGCGACGAGTATCTCGGTCGACTTTCAGCAGAGCTGGATGCAATCGGACGAACTCCGGACAAACTGCACGCCCTGCGTGCTGAACCGCTGAAATGGAACCCATTTGTTGTGGATGCCCTGGTTGAGCAGAAGCCAAGCTCATTGAGTGCTGTTGCGGCGGTGTACGGAAAAGTATTCGCCGATCAACAGCGAACATGGTTACAGGCGTTGCTGGAATCATCAGCAGAAGCTGCGGTCGGTGGAACAGTCCAGCCGGACGATCATCCGCAGCATCAGGTCATTAACAGTCCTTCGCATCGCCAGATTCGACATCATCTTTACGCAGAAGGATCACCGTTTGATCTGTCAGATGAAGACGCCATTCGTCTGACGAACCGCACCATTGCTGACCTCGCCAGTGGCAAGAAAGGGGCGATTCATCAACTGAATCTGGCATCTCCTGGATCTCCTCCGCGAGCGATGATTATGCGAGAAGATCCGTTGCCAAAACCGACGCACATCTTTCTGCGCGGCAACCCGTTGGCGCGAGGAGAGGTCGTCGAGGCACGATTCCTGTCATCATTGCCGGGTGATCATTCAAAAACCTATGAATCGGGCCATCGACGTCTCGGACTGGCCCAGTCGCTGGTGGCGGAGAGTAATCCGCTGACGGCACGCGTGCTAGTGAACTGGGCGTGGCAGAGTCATTTTGGAGTGGGACTGGTCAGGACACCGGATGACTTTGGGACTCGCGGGCAGGCTCCGACACACCCTGAGTTATTGGACTATCTGGCTGATCAACTGCGAAAGAACGGCTGGTCATTGAAGTGGTTGCATCGACAGATCATGCTCAGCCAGGCGTATCATCAGGGAGCCGTTGAGAATGAACAAAGTCGCCAGCTTGATCCAGAGAATCTTTTGCTGTGGCGTATGCCGCGTCGGCGTCTGGAATTCGAAGCGATGCGTGATGCAATGCTGGCGGCGTCCGATGAACTGGACGTTACGATGGGCGGTCGTCCGATCGACCTGAATTCTTCACCTGCAGTTCCTCGCCGCAGTGTTTATGGCTTTGTAAATCGCGATGTGATCGCCAATCTGATGAGCACCTTTGATACGGCCAATCCGAATGCGTGCACCGCGCGACGGCAGGAGACCACTGTTCCTCAGCAGACCTTGTTTGCTTTGAATTCTGATTTTATTCAGGATCGTGCTGCTCGACTTGCGGTGTCAACGAAGGAAATGAAACTGGCGTCAGACGCCGAGCGAATTACTGTCATGGTTCGTAAGGCACTTGGTCGCAATCCAACCGAATCCGAGATTGCTCAAGCCGGTACGTTTATGACAGAAGCAACGGCCAACACAACTACGCCGGAAGGTGCGGCAGCAGATCCCGAACGTGGCTGGGTTTTGTTGGCTCACGCATTGTTGGCGTCGAATGAATTTACGTTTCTGGATTGAATCATAGGAGCGGCACGGCGCGAGCCGTCCGGTGATCATTAGAGACTGAAAGAGAACGTTTAATAGAAGGCCCAATCATAACCTGAAGTGTCAGTTTTGAAGTTGTGCATTTTCAGGCCCGGAGGGTCGACAAATCCAATGCCGGTGGCGTGAGCCACCGGTATGCAAACATAAGGAATTGAAGGCCCGGAGGGCCGACACAAGGTCGGATGTGTCGGCCCTTCAGGCCTGAGCCACAGTATTGTGGTCGTCCGGTGGCTCACGCCACCGGCAGAGGATGTGCCGGGCTTCCAGCCCTAACCAAAAAGCGTAACGTCAAAAAGCGTCAGCGAGGGATCAAACGTGGCAGGTCGCAGTCCACCGCAATCCCTCAAAGACGTGTCGGGTTGTGATGACGTATTAGTTCACGACAGAAGCATATAGAACTGAGAAGCAAACATGTTCAATCAATCAAGACGACATTGGATGCAGACCTGCGGCATGGGATTTGGCGGGCTCGCGTTGGCCAATATGCTGCAAGACTCTGCGAAGGCTGAAGGCTCCGGTGGAGCGATGCAGACTCATTTCCCGGGCCGAGCGAAGCATATCATTCATGTGTTTCTGAACGGCGGAGTTTCTCAGGTCGATACGTTCGATCCAAAGCCCGAGCTGACTCGGCTGGCGGGTAAGATGCTGCCTTTCGAGAACCTGCAGACGGAACGCAAGACCGGCGTCGCTTTGCCGAGTCCGTTTAAGTTCGAAAAGCACGGCGAAAGCGGCATTGAGGTCAGCGACATCTTTCCGCATCTTTCAAAGTGCGTCGATGAGATGACCGTGATTCGGTCGATGCATGCCGAGCTCCCCAGCCATGAGATGTCTCTCATGTTAATGAACACCGGTGATCAGCGTCTGGTGCGTCCAAGTCTGGGTTCATGGTTGACGTGGGGCATGGGTTCCATCAATGAGAACCTGCCTGCGTTCATCGCGTTGTGTCCGGGTGGAATGCCGGTGGGTGGAGCTGGCAACTGGCGGTCCGCGTTTCTGCCGGGGGCATATCAGGGCACTCGCATCGACACATCGAACGCGGATCCAACACGGCTGATTGACTTCCTGCAGAACAAACGACTCTCTAACGTCGAGCAGTCTAAGCAGTTTGCCTTTCTGCAGCAGTTGAATGCTCAACATCAGGCCGATCGTCCGGGCGAGGCCGCGATTGAATCACGAATCAAGTCCTTCGAACTGGCGTTCCGAATGCAGACGGAAGCCAGTGATGCGTTTGATATCTCACAGGAACCTGAACATATCCAGAAGATGTACGGCGAGGGACCTCAGAACCGCCAGTTGTTGATGGCTCGCCGGCTTGTTGAACGCGGAGTGCGATTCGTTCAAACGTGGCATGGTGACCTGCAGCCGTGGGACAGCCATTCGAATATCAAGGACGAACATCGACGAGTCGCCAGCCAATGCGATTCTGGACTGGCCGCGTTAATTACAGATCTCAAGCAGCGAGGCCTCCTGGATGAAACTCTGATTTTATGTACGGGCGAATTTGGCAGAACACCGTCTGTGGAAATGGGTCAGGACGGTTCCGGAGCAAGCCAGGGCCGCGATCACAATCATTGGGGCTTTTCGCTATGGATGGCGGGCGGCGGAATTCGCAAAGGGACTGTGTACGGAGCCACAGATGACTTCGGCTTCAAGGCCGTTGAGAATCCGGTTTCCTCTCATGATCTGCATGCGACGATCCTGCATCTCATGGGCTACGACCATCAGCGGATGACTTATCGTTATGCGGGCCGCGACTTTCGACTGACAGACGTGCATGGGGAAGTGGTTCATCCGATTATTGAAGGATGAAGCGTGGCATGCAGTTGATGCGAGCGGACCGCAGGATGAATGACCAACATTTGCGGTGCTGGGCACCTCGCAACTCGGAAATTATCCTGCTATGTTGGGCAAAGTCAGCAGTTGCAGAGAATCGTTGCACCAAAGTCTCAGCGAATTCCAATGTGTCACTGAACGTCGGCGATGTGCTCAGCGTCGCTCTCTTCAGCTTACATTCAATCCCTTTCATAACTATTTGAAGGTCAGCGTCATGACACTGTCACGTCGTCAGTTATTCACGGCCGCATCCGCAGCCGTTTGTTGCGCTTCGGGATTGTCGCATTTGACGGCCGCCGATCCGCCCAAACGAACAGGCAGCCCGTTGCTGAAGCTCAGCCTTGCCGGTTACTCATTCAATCGGATGTTCGCCAAACGCGGAACGCCGGAGGAAATTGCGAAGGCCGAGATGAACATCGAAAAGTTCATCGAATTCTGCGCCGCTCAGGGGCTCGGGGCGACAGAACTAACCGGTTATTATTTCCCAAAGGTGATTACTCCGGAGTACTTGCTGTCGATACGAGCGATGACTCATCGACTGGGGATAAGTATCTCCGGAACAGCGATCGGCAATGACTTCTGTCTGGTCGAAGGGGAAGCTCGCCAGAAGCAACTCGCGGAGTGTCGTGAATGGATTGACTACGCTTCGATTATGGGAGCCCCAGCCATTCGAATCTTCGCTGGCAAAGTGCCCAGCGGTGACAGTGAAGATGCGGCGATTGAACGATGTGCGGCAGGCATCAATGAGTCATTAAAATACGCAGCCACGAAAGGCGTGTTCTTAGCTCTGGAGAATCACGGCGGAATCACGGCGACTCCGGAACAGATGATGAAAATCATCGACAAGATCGAGACTTCGCCGTGGTTCGGCGTCAACTTTGACAGCGGCAATTTCCAGACCGACGATCCGTATCGAGATCTCGCGAAGATCGCGCCCTACGCAGTGAACGCTCAGATTAAGGCTTCGATTTCCGTCAATGGAAAGAAGCAGCCGGCTGATTACGCGAAGGTTATCGAGATCCTGAAGAACGCTGGCTATCGTGGCTTTGTGGCTCTGGAGTACGAAGAAGCCGAGTCCCCGTTTGAAGCCATTCCAAAGATCCTGGAACAGCTGCGGCCGTTGTGCTCGTAGGATTGCGGCCATCACAGCCCGACGCTTGAGTGAGGGATTGAGCTGTAGCGTTTTACAAGTGTCTCCGTAAATCCCTCACTGACGTGTCGGGTTGGGATTTCGAGGCACGGAAACATCGGGAAGTTGTTACGGGCCTGTTCCTTGTCTGGCAACTTTACCCCATAAAAAAAGCCGTCCGGTGGGAATTTAATCTTCCCTGCCGGACGGCGATTAATCTTTTGCGAACTTCAGCAAACCCGCCGTGCACGACCTCGCTGTATTGCTTAACTGGACAGCGCCATGTTGCCGCAGTCTCCCGCGTTTTTTTGCGGATGCAGCGTGGTGTCACAGGTTAGCGTTCTTGCAAAAAACTCGGGGGCGCGGGGGCGTTTTAGAACGCGGCCGTCTATAAAAAAAAACCTCATCCGGCCTATCGGCCACCTTCTCCCCCGAGGGGGAGAAGGGACGTCGTTCAGGCGGCAAACATGGCGATGTTCAGTTAAGGAGTGCCATCAGACGCGAAGATGTTCGAGCGCTTCTTTGGCTGACATGATGTAGCTGACGTAGAACGGCCCGAACTCGGCATAGTTCGCAGAGGCCTTATCAAAACGCATTGTGTAGACGATTTCCTTGATGTGTTCCGGAGCACGGCTCCACAAGGTCACGCCCCATTCCCAATCATCGAAGCCCGTCGACGCGGTGATCAACTGAGAGACTCGCCCGGCAAACTTAATTCCGGATGTGGCGTGTTCGGCCATCAGATCGCTGCGGAAGCTGAATGGTTCGGCGTACCAGTTCGCCATAGGATGGCGAGCTTTGTTCATTGGATAAAATGTCATCACCGGGAACGGCGGAAGATCGGGATACAGACGCTGCTGATTCATTGCCGGAAGCCGCTGCTTGTAAGCATTCAGCTTGGCCTGGAAAGCAGGATCTTCGGGTTTGGTTCCCTCACGAACGAGTCGGTCTGAATACTGTTCGATCGTCGGAACATATTCGCTGACTTCGGTGATCGAAACAAAAGAATACGTCGGCTCAAGTACTGTCCCCAGTCGACTGGCGCGAAGCCGTTGAGTGATCGCGTCGATCTTCAGCGGATCGGGATCCATCATCATCAGACCAAAATCAGCGCGATGACCGGAGACGACAGACACCTGCATGCGGACGGGAACATATTCGCCTTCCGGATTGAGGATCTCTATCACCTCAGCACGGCCATGAGCTCGCTCAGCCGGATCGAGAGCCATCAGGGCCTGCTGGTTAACTCGGTAATAAATATGAAGACAGTGCCAACCTTCCGTCATCAATACTGTTGGGGCAGGCAATGGAGCAGAATTTCCATGAGGGCGTTGCACAGTGATCTCTTTCTGTGATAGTCACGTTATCTGTGATAGTCGGCGTTTGGCGGTCTTCAGTATCACTGGCGGCCAGCATCAACCTATGACGGGTTCAGGCTTTGCCCGATGATCGCCCCTATGATACGCGACAACGGCCGGCATTTCACGGATGTTTTCCGATTGAGAAATTGCAGTGACGGCGGCGAAATTCGGTTGGTTCTGTCTGCTGGGCCGGACTTCGCTGCTGCCCGCAACTCACGTTGGTTGTCACACTGGCGAGTATTCTACATCACAACACGAACTGAATTGAGAAGTTTTCGTATCCTGAAATCGTCTGGATGACAGGCCCCATGGTAATTCGCCTCAAACGGAGTCTGAATTTTTCGACAGGGATTACCCCACATTCAGAGTTAACCGAAACTCGATTTCCAGCGGATCGTGACGTATGCTCGCGGTCGAATCGTCGTGAAAGATCAGCGAGTTGCGAATGAGGAAGATATTGCTCAGAGCGCCATGAAGAGCTTCTTTCGAGCTGAAGAAGCGGGGCGATTCAGAACGCTCACGAACAGCGACGAACTCGTGGGCGAGTGTCGTGAGCGAATCGAAGCCCTTCCGGACGAAATCCTGCGCATCATTGCCGTTAAGCGAATGGAAGGATTTGAAGTCACTGCGATCGCCGCGGAAATGAGCTTGTCAGTGCAGATGGTGAGCCTGCGTTCGCTTGGGCTCACTTGTCACACCCTACTGGCTTGTCACACCCTACTGGAAAACGCTGGCTTGTGTAACGGGCGACGAGTTCGCCCCGGAGAACGCAGGCCATGCCAGATGCTTACCACTCATCCAGTTGATCCGCGTCGATCGTTGGGCAGTCATCGTTGGCGTTCATGCGATCAATCGCTGCGTCATCTTTAAACCCAGAGCCGGTCACGAGACAGACAACGGTTGCTTCGGGATCTATCTCGCCAGCGGCCGCAGCCTGAAGTGCTCCGGCCAATGCGGCTACGCCTGCGGGTTCCGAGAACACACCTTCTTCTCGCGCTAGTCGTTTCTGTAGAGCCCAGACATAGTCGTCAGCCACAAGATGTCCGGTGCCACCAGTCGCACGGCATTCGGTGACGGCGATATCTCCGTCAATCACGCTCGCGACCTGCAGGCCACTGATTTTTGTCGTACACATGACCGTTTGAGCTTTGAGCAAACCCTGTCGTAACGGCCCGGCGACAGTGTTGTTTCCCTCCGGCTGAACACAATGGACCGCCGCTGGTTTCGAGAGAACTCCGTCGATAACCAACTGCTGAAATCCGCGAGCCGTTGCGATACAAAGTCCACCACTTCCTGCCGGACAGAAGACGTGATCGATCAACGACGGAGATTGTTCCGCCAGCTCAAAACTGATCGACTGAACTCCCGACATTCCCGCCGGACTGTACACAAACGCGCTGATCTGAAGAGCGTTTCCGGGACGTTGACCGATCGCCAATAATCGACTGAGAACCTGTTCAGAAATGGTGGGATCGGTCCCGAACCGTCGAATACGTGCGATCTTCGCCCCGTAGGCCATCATCTGTTTCAGTTTCCCCAGTGGCGCTCCTTCGACGATCGCGATGCGGCAGTCGATTCCTGCGGCAGCACAATACGCGGCCAGCGATGCGCCGGTGTTACCACTGGATGTGGCAATGCAACGCGTTTGACCGTTGGCCACCATGTGAGAAATCGCCGACGAAGCGAAGCGATCCTTGTAAGAGCCCGACGGGTTGCAGCATTCCAGCTTGAAGAACAAATTCTTCAGACCAGCCTCCGGACCGATTTTGCGAGATCTCACCAGCGGCGTGTTCCCTTCACCCAGTGTGATCTGAGCAGATTCAGGAAGAGCGTCGAATTTCTGACTCCAGCGCCACATACTCATTGGATCGTGTCCTTAGGTGAACCGCAGAACGGCTTGATGATAAGCGAATGCATTGCGATCGCGGCCTCATCGGCGGCTGGAAAAGGGAAACCGCTGTTCACCGATACGGCAGTCCATCGCTGCCGTATCGGCTCACAAAAGCGTCACGCTCCGAAAAGCTCCAGCCGGATGATACGTCGAATCCTGCCTCCGCAACTAACTTGTTCTTTTGACCTTGTTCTCTACTTCTGCTCCTCAGCTTTAAAGTCGCCGGCCTGAACAATAAACAAGCGCTGGGGGTCGATATGCTTCTTCAGTGCAGCGTTCACTTCTTCGACCGTCAGCTTACTGATCTTGTCTTCGAACTCCGCCACAAATTTCATATCGCGACCAATGAATGCATACGATTCAAGCGTCTGCACGATCGCTCGATCTTCCGTACGCTGGACCTGCTGTTCCTGAAGATAACCGGCTTTGGCCGCTTCCAGTTCTTCCGCAGTAATCCCGTTGTCCAACAGCTTTTTCAGTTCGTCCTGAATGGCTTCGTGGACCTTGGGAGCATTGTCCGGATTGGAGATTGCGAACAGGAAGAACGTCGTTCGCTCATCGACGGCCGACGGTTGCAGGCTGGACTGCACGGAGTACGAAAGTCCTTCCTTCTGTCGCAAACGATCACCCAGTCGTGAAGAAAGACCGCTGCTTCCCAATACGAAGTTTCCGATCGACAAAGCCGCGTAGTCAGGATGATCATCTCGCATCGGGATCGTCATTGCTGCGATGTAAGCAGCGTTCGGCTTATCCGGCGTCAGGATTTGTTCACGATCGCCCTTCTCGTTGTTCACGGAAACG
>CAIXQV010000114.1 GCA_903921605.1 uncultured Planctomycetaceae bacterium
TCGCCGCCGAAGACTCCCTTGCCGTCCGCGAAATGCCGCGCCGCGCCGATCATGCCTTGAGTCGCCGTCGTGCCTGTGTCTGTGCTGGTCAGTGTGCCCGTGTCGTCGCGGACAGGATCATTCATGTGCCAGACGCTGAGATACCCGTTCGACTCGTTGAACACCGCCTTGCCATCGGACTCACTGGCCGCGCTGGTATTGCCCCAATGCAGCTGGATCTCCTGCCGCGAGTTCCCCGTGATGACCGGCATGCGCACCCACACACACCCGACACCCTTCGCGGCATCCCACTCTTCAATCTGAAATGCAAGCTGCTCGCCGGTGCTCGACGAGAACCGCAGATCGTCCCCATTCGGCTTGGCTTGAGCGAAGTCAAAGAAGTCGCGATGCAGCCGCACGAGCACGGGGAACTGCTCGACCTTCGCATTGGCCGGCAGGTCCGCACCGTCCGGTGTCGTGAGCAACCAGATCGAACCAGAATGCTGCCAGTCGCGATACTCATCGCTGACGAGAACCGCCGAACCTTCGATGCTCTTCGTTGGCCGACCAGCGATGGGGTCTGCTGGAAAGCCTGTGTTCAAGTTGGCAAACAATACCAGCCACACAGCGATCAAGCATGATTTCATGTTGCGATTCCGAGCGAAGAAAACACTTCCAGCATTTCTACAAACTCAACGACCGATGTAACAGTCTAGTCTGAAATCAGCCGAGATTCATCCGACGACAGAGTTCGTCAGAGAACCAGGAGATGAAGACGCCATCGAAGTTAAATCTTTCGGGCATGTTGTTCATTCAATCCGATTTTGGACTGGTTGTGGACTGCTGCAGCCCTGCTGCAGCTTTCCGTTCCACAGCCTGCTGTGGAGGCGTCTCGAACTGTGCATTCTCAGCAGTAGGCTGCTGAGATTAAAGCGGCTGCAGGCTGCCACAGTCCACGGATACTAAGACCAGGGATTGACACTGGAATCAGAGTTTGTGATCCTGCCAGACATTCTGAAGCACTATTTCTTGTGTCGTTCCGATGCGTTAATCACTCTGATTATTCTTTTGTTCATGTTACTGGCACCTTATTGACCAGCCTCGATCAGTTTCGCCGCGAGGTCCTTCAGGAGCAACTGCAAGTTTTCGCCCCGCATCCTTTTCCTGACCCAATGGACGCAGCTGCTGGTATAAAAAGAAGTCACCCTGAATCGAATGCCTGCCGGGAATTGATCTGCCATCGGGCAAAGAGTTGATTGTGGGAGCCTTACGATGAAGTCACATACAAGCGGTTCCACAATGAGGTATCGACCGGCTGAGTGTTCGTCAGTGGAACAACGGACTCGACGCCAGTTGCTGCGGCGGATCGGCTTCGGATCGCTCGGGCTGGGACTCTCGGCGCTGATGCGAAAGGACGGTCGAGGTGCAGCCTTTGACCGACCAGCCCGCGCGAAGTCGTGCATCATGATTTTTCTCTTCGGCGGTCCCAGTCAGTTGGATACGTGGGACATGAAACCCCTGTCTCCGGTCGAGTACCGCGGCGAGTTCCAGCCCATCGCGACCTCGGCCCCCGGCGTCGAATGGTGCGAGCATTTGCCCCGCAGTGCCCGGATGGCCCACCATGTGGCCGTAGTGCGGTCGCTGTCCATGACGGGAAGAGGCATCGGCGATCACCATGCTGACACGTTCTATATCCTGACCGGCCAGAAGCCTGACCGCTCTTTCTTCGTCGAAGGGATAAACCGCAAGCCCCACACCGACGACTGGCCCTTCATCGGATCAACCGTTTCCTGGGCTCGGAGTCGGGATCAGGAATTGCCGGGCGTAGTCCAGTTGCCAGCGCTGTCAGGCGAGGTCACCAACTACATCAACCCGGGCCAGTTCAGTGGCCGCCTCGGGCCTGAGCACGAGCCGTTTCTCGTTCGCGGTGACCTCGACAGGCCTCGCGATCTTGTCGTGCCGATGTTGCAACGCCCGGTGGAGATCAACCTCGGTCGGCTTGGCAGCCGACAGTCCTTGCTGCAGCAGATCGATTTGCGGACATCACAGCCGCAGTTCGCGAAGAAACCGTTGGAATCCTTCGAGCAGTACCAGCGCAAAGCGTTCAGTCTCCTGACCTCGGAGAAATCTCAGCAGGCGTTCGATATCACTCAGGAACCAGAACACGTCCGGGCTCGCTACGGAAACGATATCAACGGGCAGAGCGTGCTCCTCGCCCGGCGACTCGTTGAGGCAGGCGTACCCTTTGTCGGCGTCCACTGGATCGGTCGGAGAGTGGGGGCCGGGCTCAGCTGGGATACGCACTCGGACAACTTCGGCCAGCTCAAGAACGTGCTGCTCCCGGCGTTTGATGCCTGCTTTGCGTCGCTGCTGGAGGATCTCTCCGATCGAGGCTTGCTTGATGAGACGATTGTTCTCGTGGTGGGCGAGATGGGGCGCACACCGAAGATCGGCGACCCGCGCACCGGCGGGAAAGGACCGCCTGGCCGGGATCATTGGATTCACAGCCTGCCCGCGCTGCTGGCGGGAGGAGGGATCGCGGGAGGTCAGATCTACGGCTCGTCAGACGCGGTGGCTGCTTATCCCGCCGACCGTCCGTGCAGCCCCGAGGATCTGGCAGCAACCGTCTATCATGCAATGGGAATCACGCCTGAGGATCTGATGTGGACGGACCGCATCGGCCGCCCTCAAAGCCTGCTGGCCGAAGGCGATCCGCTCCCGTTGTTCTGATGGGGCGATTTGGCTGATCGAGACGGAATCCCTCGAATTGAGTCTCTGCGTACCGGAGTTTCCTGCGTCAGGGTCTATCAGCATGCAGGGAATTCAAAGAACGCAGAGGACGTGCCAAACAAAGATGCCTGCCCCTATGAGCCAGCTGATTCCTTTGAGCCAGCTCTTTTCCTGATGTCTGACAAATCGCTTGCCATCGGATCCTCTCGTGGACGATAATCCTGTATGAGCGTTGAAGCATCGAGAGTTCTGAGTTGGACCGGGTGAACGTGCTTGCTTCCAGGAATTAACCACCTTGGGAACAGTGGGGCGATCAGAAATCTCAAGCTTTTATTGCGCCAGTCGTTTACCACCCGCCGAATGGCCTTCAGATTGCAGTGAATCTGTCAGGGCTCCCTCCCGAATCGCTGCAGTCCATTTCCCGGAACAGGCCTATGAGCCGGTCTTACGCGATTAGAGTCTTGCGCAATTTTCTGCTCGCACGTTGCACGCATCATGCAGGAGGCGAACAACGTGAGCGATTTTGGGGTTCAAACCGGCAGGTTCCTCCTGGGAATTGTCCCGAAGTAACTTTCGTACGACGGACATCCTTGTCCGTCGCGACAGTTTCGACGGACAAAGATGTCCGTCGTACAAATCGGGAAACTATTTCGGGACAATTCCTTGGTCAAGGGCTTTCAGCCCTTGGCAGGTTGATCTGGTCGGCAGTCATTTTCACTTTTGTGGGAAGTTTGTCTGTCGAAATGATCTCCGCAACCGTGCAGGGGTCTCCTCAGGCTGCTGCGAAGCTGAGCGTGTTTCCGGAGTCTGTGACGCTCGGTTCCCCTGAGAGTTCTGAGCAACTGATCGTGATCGCGACGGACGAAAATGGAGTGACCTCCGATGTGACGCGGCAGGTCACAGTGTCGTTCGCTCCTGAAGGCTGCGCCAAGATCAACTCGCAGGGACGTGTCATTCCGCTCGAGGATGGTCAGTCGACGCTGACGCTCCGCCTGAACAACCTCTCCGTGGACGTCCCTGTCCGTGTCAGTGGAATCACGAATCCACCTCCGGTTTCGTTCCGGGATCAGATCATTCCAATCCTTTCCAAGTCGGGTTGTAATTCTGGTGGATGCCACGGTAAGGCGGAGGGCCAAAATGGGTTTCGTCTAAGCGTTTTTGGTTTCGATCCGGGGGCAGACTACGACGCGATTGTCCGAGACAGTCATGGACGCCGCTTGTTTCCCGCATCACCGGAACGCAGTCTGTTTCTGATGAAGGCCACAGCCATTATGCCGCATGGCGGTGGACGAAAAGTGGAACCAGATTCACGCTGGCATCATCTGATGCTCAGATGGGTTCGCGAAGGGGCTTTCGCTGACCAGACGGCGCGAGATCCAGTTGTGCAGTTGAAGGTGTATCCGTCTGAGATCACGATGGAAGCCCTGGCAGAGCATCAATTGCGGGCGACTGCTGTTCATCAGAGCGGGCTTGTTCATTGTGTGACGATCGAGTCTGAGTTTCTGTCCAACAATGAAGTGATTGCGAAAGTCGATCGCGACGGGCTTGTGACGACAACGGATGTTCCCGGAGAAGCCGCAGTGCTCGTGCGTTACATGGGGCATGTCGCGGTCTGTCGGCTTACTCGACCTCGCAGCAAGGAAAATTATCCACGGCCATCGGAAGCAAATTTCATTGATCCGCTGGTATGGAACAAACTGGAACGCCTTCACGTTGCAGCCAGCCCACTGGCCGATGATTCTGCCGTGCTGCGTCGGACGTATCTGGACATCATCGGAACATTGCCGACTTCGGACGAAGCTCGGAAGTATCTTTCGGACTCGTCGCCGGAGAAACATCAGCGACTTGTTGCCGAACTTCTGGATCGCCCGGAGTACGCCGATTTCTGGGCTCAGAAATTGGCGGATATCCTGCAGATCGACAAAGACATCGTGTCACCGTCGGGGGCGATTGCAGCCACCCGGTGGATTCATTCACAGTTCCGTGACAACGTTCCCTATGACCGGCTTGTGCGCACTGTTCTGACGACACAGGGTTCGACGTTGAGTGAATCGCCAGCCGCCTTTTATCAGGTTCATGCCGATGCGGAGAAAACAGCTCGCGCCGTGAGTCAGCTTTTTCTCGGTGTCCGCATCGATTGTGCTCAGTGCCATCATCACCCGTTTGAGAAATGGGACCAGAAGGATTACTACGCACTGGCTGGTTTCTTTACGGGAATTCAGCGTGCGGCTTTGCCCGGCGGGGGCATGAAGATTTCCGGACGATCGGGTGAGCCCCTGAAGCATCCCAGAACGCAGGAAGTGATTCCAGCGGCGGCACTCGGGGAATCACCGGCCGCGATAACCGCCGGTGGCGATCGACGCCGTGTCTTCGCTGAGTGGACGACA
>CAIXQV010000115.1 GCA_903921605.1 uncultured Planctomycetaceae bacterium
GCCCACCTCGTCCGCGATTTGCTCGAGCTCTTCTCGCACTTTGCCTAATTGCTTGGCGGCTTCGTCGACCTTCTTCGCGGCCGTTTCGGATTCCTCCTTAGCAGCTTCTTCAAGTTTCTTCGCGGCATCTTCGGACAGTTGTTCTGACAATTCCTTCAACTTCTGTTTTTGCTCAGGAGTCATCTGCTGGTCTTTGGACTTTTCCGCCAGCTCTTTGAGTTCCTCTGCCAGTTGTTTTTCCTGTTCGCTGAGCTCCTCAGCCTTCTCCTGAGTCTCCTCGGTCTGTTTTTCCTCGATCTCCTCTTTCAGCTCTTCGGCCGCCTTCGCATCCTGATCCAGTTGCTGCTGAATGCGTTCCAGATCTTCGAGGAGTTGTCGTCTGGCTGCGGCGTCCAGAGTTTCTCCCCCGGGCGGAGCCTCATCATCAACGTAGATTGTCCACGGTCCCTGACAGACAACCTGAGGTCCGGGTACCGGTCGCTCATCCTGAGTACAAACCGTTACCGTCAGCGATTCACCAGACTTCGCGTTCAACGCTTTGAGGTCCAGCGTAAAGTTGTGCGACACAATCAACGCGCCAATCTTTAACGGCTCTGCAACAACCTTCGTTTTAGGGAGTTCCGCTTCCGCGGTTAAGGCATCGACAAGATCGGTCTGCGGTGCATCTGAATTCGCCGGGTTCAGCCGATACTCCATGCTGAGTGCGCCAATACCGATATCATCCGCCGCACCGCATTCGACCGTGAGCACTTCATCCGGGCGAACTCTCAATCCGTCTTCAATACCACCCACAGACAACGTAGGCGGAGTATCAGGCAGCACAATCAACCGGCGAGCTGTCTCGGTGGAAACACAGAGTCCGGCCTTGTTGAATGCCAGCAAATCGAAATCGCCTCCGCCCTGAGCTTCAAAGCGAAACACGGCCGATAAACCGTCCGGAGTCAATTCTACCGGCTTTTGAGGTTGAACTACTTTCGCCTGATCGGCTCTTGTCTCATCCTCTTCGTCGGAAACAGTGGCAACCGACTTCCAATTGGACCATTCGATTTGGACGTCGTGCACCGCTTCGTTGAACGTCAGACGAAGTTCAATCTGACTTCCGACAAGCACCTCCATATCGCCACTTGCTCCCTCAAATGTCACGGGGGCTCGACGAGTATACGCCGGAGCGACTGATGTCAGCGTGGCTGTCTGCAGGACCGGTGGATCACCGACCGTCAACTGAAACCACTCCGTCATCGCGCCGCCACCGTAGACTCGATACCGCAGCGATTCGCGAACACTCCGAAGCACAGACGTAAATTGTTGCTGCTCGGAATTCAGCAACATCGGTAACTCATCGATGATGCCTGACTCCGTGCGGAACTCCAGTTTCACATCCGTTGGTATTTCACCCGGAACGCCGTTTCGCCATTGGGGGATGGCCGTAAACTCAACGTCTGCATTCCGTGCGGCAACGCGATTACCTTCGTGTAGTTCAAAGTACAGATTGGACGCCGCGGCGAGATTTGCGAACGGCATGACGAAACGCTGGGCGAGCAATCCTGAACCGGTTGGCCATAACAGAACCGGGATTAGAATCATCACGAGGGCAACAGCCGCCATTGCACAACGTCGAATCGTGGAGCGACTTTTGACGATCCTGGAAGGACGAGCCACCTGAATGTGATCTTCGACACTCTGTCGCAGTCGTTCCTGCATGATTCGCGTACTGGCATCCGTGACGTCGACAGATTGCTGAATGGAGATCAGAGTCGCGACGGATTCCTGCAGTTCCGGAAACTCCAGATCTACCGCCGCGCCGAGTTCATCGACTGGCGGAACCTGCAGCAAAGGAATGATCAACCTTTGCGCAGCAATGATGGCTGTCAGTAACAGCGTGAGGGCTAAAAACGCGAGGCGAAAAAGACCGGGCAGTGAGAGCAGATAATCCAGACCACAGGACAGCAACACTCCTGCGATCAATATGCTGGCCGTTTCCGCAGTGCCACGCAACGCCGACTGAATTCGAATACGCCGTCGAACACGGTCCAGCAAGTCAGACAATCCCGCCACGGATGTGGATGCATCTGAGATCACCGGAAGCTCCGAAGGGGGCGAGTATGAGAATTCACGTTTCTGGCCGCTACACAAATAGTACTTTGAGCATCACGGCTTGTGTAGCTGTAACTCCAGAACGGACCTCGAAAGATGCGTTCACTGATTTATCTGCGGTTCAAACATCACCGATCAGAATTTCAGCACATCCGGATTCACAACATTCTGCGGAGTCCCATCCAGGAAGGCCCGGATGTTTTCAACACACCCCATCGTCAACTGGTCGATCCCTTCCTGAGTCTGATCGGCCGTATGAGGCGTCAGCACGACCTGCTCGCAGCTCAGAATCGGATGCTCGAGCGGCAACGGTTCCTGATCAAACACATCGAGACCCGCTCCGAAAAGTGCTTCACGATGCAACGCGTCAGCCAGCGCGGCGGAGTCCACAATGGCTCCGCGAGCGGTATTGATCAGAATCGCCGTCGGCTTCATCTTCGCGAACTGTGCAGATCCAATCAGGCCGGCTGTCTTTTCTGACAATCGAGTATGCAGAGAAATCACATCCGATGTCCGGAGTAATTCTTCCAGCTCGACATAGCGAAATCCCAGGTGCTCGGCTTTGGAAGCATCGGGATGAAGACTCCAGGCGACGACATTCATGCCAATTGCTCGGCATAGGCCGATCATCGCACAGCCGATGTTTCCAGTGCCAATAATCCCGATCTGTTTTCCGCTCAGTGACATCCCCAGATCACCACGCCAGCGACCAGCTTTCAGTTCGGACGTCATCCAGGCTGCTCGGCGAGCCACGGCCAGCATCAAAGCCAGAGCATGCTCAGCCACGACCGCGGCAGTTCGACCGGGAATATTGCTGACGACGATTTTTTGCTCGGTCGCGGTCGGCAGATCAATCGCATCATAGCCGATTCCGCAGACCGCTATCATCTTCAGTTTAGGAAGCTGCTGCAGGACCGCGCGAGGAATCTTCAGGCTGCCTCGTGAGTTCAACAGGATGTCCGCATCCTTCAGACGTCGCGTCTTTTCGGCATCGTCCGCTGGGCGATCAGAGTAAAGTCGAACGTCAGCAAATTCCTCCAGCAGTTTCAGATGAGGAGAACGACTGACCATCGGCGGCGAGTCAGCGGGAATTACGATAAGAGGTTTTGCAGACATGATTCAGACACGAGAGATGCGATATCGCGCGGAGCAGGAAGAGTACCATTTTATGCCACGAGTTTTATTCGACATCGCCGGGAACAGCATTCGAATCGCCGATCTGCATCGGAAAATCTCGCACATACAGAATTCGGCCTTCCCGTTTCACGTCCGCGCTGACCGTCATGTCCTGAGTGGTGGGAACAGGAGCATAGATCAGAATTCTCACACGTCCCTCAGGCATCTCAAAGCGTTTGAGGTCTGCATAAAAGTCATCTGCCGCGCTCCGCGCGACAAGTTTCAGCAGCGACTTTCGGAAGCATTCGGCAACCGGATTGTCCAGCTTTTCCGAATCGCCAGGACTCGAATTTCCGGAGGGAGTGAGGACCCCGAAAGGTAACCCGGAATCCAATTCCTCCGCCGGAGAACAGAACGTCGTCAGCAGGGAAGCACCACCAGCATACGTAAGCTGTTTTTTTGCATCGTCTGCTTTCAACGTGTGAATGCGTTTCCCATGGATGACGAAGTATTTGTTATCTTTTTGCATCGGGAATTTCTCGTTAAACGACAGCGTCAGAGCCGTCAGTTCCGGGCCACTTTGTTCCACATTCGCAATAGTCAGATTCCAGTCGTCCATCGTAAGTCGTCGACGGAAGATCATCGATTGGCTGCTGAATGGAGGAATGCGAGCCACAAAGCTGGCCGAGTTTCCGGAAGTCATAACGGCATCCACACGCTCATCCGCAGCTCCGGATGCAAGCAGCGTCTGGCGATCTTTATCGTCGAGCGTATAAAGATCTCCGGACGTCACAAACAGCGTTCGATACTCAAGCGAACTCCAGTGCGTCGCATCTTCCGCGCGAGCAACCGCCAGGGTATGCAGTGATGTTGTTTCTCCATAACCACGTTGACCAACGAACAGAAAAATCAGACTGAAGAAAACAGCCAGTCCTGCGATGGCTCCGTACGTCACAAGGAAATGCAGACGACGTTGCTTCGACAGGATCCAGCAGCCCGGAAAAATCAGACCCACATAACACATCGACAACAGAAAGATCAGAATCCAGGCATGGTCCGGCTGAGTTAGTTCTCGCATCCACATCAGAATCTCATCGTCATTCACCGTCGCTTCTTCCTGAGCCATATTGCCCCCGGTGCCGATCTGATTGAATGATTGTTCGGGCTCCGCCACCTCCTGGGTAAGTCCAGGTGGAGTCACGATCGGGGTCACGACCTGCAGACTAAGTCCATCTCGCTGGAAGTCGTGTCGCGTCACCAGACCATTGCCGACGGGAAACTCCGGGAACGGTTCATTGAGCGGAGCGAGAATTCCGGAAAACGACAGCGTCTGATTGTTGCCGTCTTTCATCAGATGCAATTGGCCACCGGATTTCAGCCACGACAACAAAGCCTGCTGACGGGGAGCTTCCCAGTCTGGCGCATGATCCAGAAACAAGGCATGCAGCCCGTTCATCGCAGTCGCATACGGCGGAAAAATCTCCGCCGGCATATGCTTGATCGTCGTTGGAGACTTTGTGGCCACTCCCTGCTGATCCAGAATCACAGCAGGCAACGAAAGCTGAGCTTCCTTGGAATCTCGATTGCGATCAAAAATAACGCGAGGCTGATCCATCGGGTTGAACGTATATGTTTTCTCCTCCGTCTGCAGATCAAAATACCACGTGGCCATATTGCCCAGGATGTACGGATAGAACTGTACCCAGCGGCGTGAGTTCGGGCTGACGAATACGGGCTGAGTCGAAATGCCACCGACTTCGTTGAGTGCTCCGGTAACACGTCTCAGGCGTGCTGTCGCCTCAATCGGCTGATCGCTTAGATTGTCGACCAGAATTGACAAGGGCATGAATTGGCCCGTGACAACTCGCCCATCAAACCCCCACACGACTTCAACGACTCGGAGCTGCTGACTGTCCTGAGCAATCACGGTCGGGACAAAAATGCTGCCGACAATCAAGGCCATCAAAAATATCGGCGTTGTTCTGTTCACATTGCCCCTTCCGATATGAGCGTGGCCGATGACTTTTCAATGAGCGGAGAATTCATCGGGATTCCGTCATCAAGCCGCTGCAGCAATCGCGGAGCCAGTGTTAATGTCAGGCCGCGAAAGCACAACATCATCAGGATATGCCACGCAAGGACGAGCACAGACACAAGTACGGCTGTTGATCGTAATCTGGAGAACGCATAGAACGGAGCCGTTTTAGAAATCCCCGCGAGTCTGTTTGATGCGAGGATGCTCTCATTGGCCCAGATACTTCCGTCGGGACGCATGAGACAGCAGACAGAGGATATCGTCGCCGTTAATCGTTCGATCTTCTCCTGTCGCTCGATTTCATCTCTTGGGTCGCTGCTGGGGATTGTAAAGTTTTCAGAGAAGCGTTGTTCCTGGATGCCAAAAAAAGGGCTCAATGTGGACACTCCGAAGCTATATCCGAACTCACCCGGCGTTAACAAAAAAGCGGAGCCTGCAACCCAGACGCCCAGCACAGTGATAGCCGCCATGACAGAGCGAGCCTGTGTCGGCGAACGTAACCCCATCAGGGCCGAAAGCCAGACAATCAGATGCATTGATGTATACGTAGTTGCCGCGACCATGGCACCGTAAAAAAGAATAGTTCCAGGGGTACTCAGCGACAGACTTCGAACGATCTGTACGATATCAAAGTGCATTAACAACAGTGTCAAATGAATGGTCAGAATCGGGATAGAGAGCACAATCATCAGTCGATGAAGTCCGGCCACTTTCTGGCTGATGATTTCGCGGCTGGACATTGGCGTCGACAGCAGGGCTTCCAGCGTTTCACGAGTTCTCTCAGAAGAGATCATCGTGGAGGCTTTCATTGACAGAATCATGGCCGTAATCGCCCACATCAGAAACAGGAGCACTCGCAGGCCATCAAAGTCTGCTGACATGGAAAACGTGGCCGTGGCGAGACAAATGAAAAGAACTGGTCCTTCCAGCACAATCAGGACTCGAAATAAATACCGAGCCTTCCCGAGCGACTTCTTGGATCGTTCTCGCCAGGCCACCGGGTCAAATGCCGGCAGCGAGTCATAGTCTTTTATCAGAACAACACCGCCGGTCGTGTTGTCGTTCAGCTTTGTAAAGAACGTGTCGACCCGCTTGAAGACTCGCAGCAACACCGATGACGAAGACACGAACGCGCGGCGGATGAGAAAGAATCGAGCCAGCAGGACAAAGAACCCCGAAGCCATCAGCGAAGGGACAGACATCGAGATCAACAACATGACTCGAGTCATCACCTGGCCACCTGAGGCTACAGAAGTTTCCCGCAGTGCTTCGAACAGCATCTGTTGCAGCCATCCGCGGTTCGACATGTAAACGTTGTACTCGTTCATCCCGCCAAACGCGAAATTCCAGACATCAAAAGGCGTGACCACCGGATAAAAATAGCCTAACCCCAGGATTTGCGTAAACATGACGATCATTCCTACGACGATGTAGGAGCAGATAAATGCCGACGCGGTTGTCGAGAACCACGAACTACACAGCAATCCAATGCTGGCATAGAAAACGCACTCACACAGCAACAGCCACAGAGTGCTCAATAGCACAGTCGTATCCACGCCACCCAGTGAATAGACAAACGCCAGAACCGGGAACGTCAGCAACAGAAAGGTCAGCATCGGAACCAGCCGACTGGCTAGCTTCTCCAGAATGATCGTCATCGGTGAAAGACGAGTCACGAAGAGCGTGCCCAGAGTGTTCCGCTCTTTTTCAATCGTGACAGCACCACAAATGAGTGCTGGCATTAACAACTGAACGCTGTGGAACAACATCGGTACCAGAGCACTGAAGATAACTCCACCACTGCCGTTGAACTTATTTGGTACCCAGCCACCGCCAGGATTTGCAGTCTGCGAGATGACCTGCATCACTCGAAAGTATTGCACCATCACAATGGAAAGGATGATAATCGCCCCTGCGAAACGGACGATGTACGTTCGCCGACGATTCGACAACTCGATCAATTCTCGTCGCAACAGCGGAAGTTCAGGAATCAGGCGAAGCAGGCTCACGCGGTTTTCCCTTCCGTCAGCTTCATGAACGCCGTCTCCATGTCCATCGCTTCCGGCTGAAACATCGTCAGCCGAGCTTTCTCCTCAACAAGTGCCTGGTGCAGATCGCCAACCGAAAGCTGATCTTCATGCAGACGAATCTCCCAGCGATCGACCTGCTTTTCTACCGTCTCGACGCCCGCGATGCGTTGCACGCGTTCCATCAGATCCGCAGCCGGATTCTCAATGCGCACGTGAACGACTCGACGAACCTGCAGTTGCCGATAGATATCATTCACCGACCCCTGCGCGACCATCTTGCCAAGTTCCACGATGCCGATTCGTGTACAAAGCTGACTGAGTTCCGACAGAATATGACTGCTGATCAGAATCGTCTTGCCCATCTCGCGCAGGGCTTTCAATAGCTCTCGCATTTCGATTCGGGCCCGAGGGTCCAGGCCGCTGGAGGGTTCGTCGAGCAACAGCACCTGAGGATCATGCAGGAGTACTCGAGCCAGCGCCAGGCGTTGTTTCATTCCGCGTGACAATCCGTCAACCGGCGAATTGGCTTTGTGAGTCATGTCGGTCAGCGTCAAA
>CAIXQV010000116.1 GCA_903921605.1 uncultured Planctomycetaceae bacterium
AAGGGCTTGTCTCCAGAGCAAGCCCTGAAGTGTCTGTAAAGAAACGTTGACAATTAGACTATGCATTGTGTCGACGTCCTTTGGCACAGTTGCCACTCAATGCGTAAACGCAGGGAAACACCTACCCAAAACGAAACGGCCCAAGTGCTTTAACGAAAAGCACTTACACGACGTCTCGAAGGGAAACCCCTTAGGGAAAAAAGAGATTCGAGCCTGATGGCACGGTGTTGGCATTCCTCATCATCGTGTCAGGTAACTCTGTGTGATGCTGAGACAGCAAACGGGATGAATGCTGTGAAGCCTGCGGAGTCTGCGACTTCCGTGAATGAATGAGCTTTGGCCAAAGAAATTCCTCCACACGACCAGTTGCCCGGCATAACTCTCTCTCGTTTCTCTCTCTGATTATGTTGAAAGATCTCTAAAATGTTGAAGACTCTCTGGAATGATGAAGCTGGTGTAATCCTGTCCGCTGAACTCGTGCTTGTCGGCACGATCCTGGTTCTCGGCATGATCGTTGGTCTCGTTGAGCTGCAGTGCTCAATCGTTGGCGAACTGAGCGACTTGTCAAGCGCTTTCGGTAACCTGGATCAGTCTTACCAACTCTCTGGATTCGCAAGCGAAAAGGGCGAAGGTCAGTACAAGGCCCGCACTTACGGTGCTGCTTACACTGACAAAGCTGACACCTGCGACTGCGATCGTAGCATGAGCATCATGTGCAACGATCCTGGTGAAGTTGAGAAGTACTGAGCATCGTTTGCACTGACCCTGGTGAAATTAAGAAGTAATCACTGCCTACGCAGTGAGCGTCTGCTCAAAATTTGAAAAGGCAGGGACTTGATCCCTGCCTTTTCTTTTTTTCGTTGAGGCATAAGTGCCTCAACCGTCCTCATCATTTTCCCCTCAGGGATTCTTCCCAACGTCCGTCTTCAAGACATTATGGTACGACGAGTCCAGTGTTATCCTCTCCGATGAACTTGTCCTCGTTTGCACGATCCTCGTATTGGGTCTACTGGTAGGAATAGTTGAACTACAATGTGCGATCGGAGGCGAACTCAGCGACCTCGGCAGTGCGTTTGGTACCCTGAATCAATCCTATAATCATTCTGGATTCTCCAGTTCTGAAGGAGCCGATCAGTTCAAAGCTCGAACATACGCAACTGCTTACATCGCCCGATCTGCACGCCGCAGTATCGAGCATGTTCGATTCATGGTTCGGGAAAACCAGTACATCACAGGCGAAGCCGATACGTTATTCACGCTTACATCAGTTCCGCAATCGGCTCGCCGTAGTAGACCTGATGCGGTCGCTCGAATTCGTCGTTCCAGACTGCAGTGGCCGGAATCCCCAGAGCACTGTACATCGTGGCCGCCATGTTCTCGGGCTTGAAGGGACTCGTTGCAGGATACGCTCCCAATTCATCGGACGAACCGATCACTCGGCCTCCCTGAACACCACCGCCCGCAAAGAACACGCTCTGAACCGCACCCCAGTGATCACGCCCCGCATGAGGAAATGAGTCCGAGAGCGTCGACAGCTTCGGAGTTCGCCCAAACTCGCTGCCCATCACGATCAGTGTCGTGTCGAGCAGTCTCAGACTCTGCAGATCATCTAACAGAGCCGACAAAGCCTGATCCGTTGGCGGCAACAGCTTGTTCTTCATGCGATAAAAGATGTCCCCGTGAGTATCCCAGGTTTCGTTATTGCCAAGATTCACCTGGATCAGATTCACGCCAGCCTCAACCAATCGTCGAGCCATCAACAGTGACCAGCCAAAGC
>CAIXQV010000117.1 GCA_903921605.1 uncultured Planctomycetaceae bacterium
ATAGTCAGCGAGAATATCACGATCGCCCAGTTTTGCGAATTCACCAAAGTGATGACGTTCGAACCCTGAATTTGCGCGGCAGGCATGCTCCCATTCGTGGTCGCTTGGCAGTCTGAATCCGGGAAGGTTTCTTTGGGGATTTCCTGTAATGACAGATGGCTCTGGCTGATTTTTAACAAACTCACCCGGGATCCTTGGGATTTCAATGTTGTAATGCGGTTCAACCCCGGCGGCCATACTAAGCCAATTGCAGAATCTCATCGCCAGCAAATCGCCGACGTCGGTTTTGGGCTTCCCATGTTCATAATCATACGCCGACGGTTCGAAAGATTTCTCTTTCGTCATGGGCTCATAAACATTGTCCGGCAGATTGTCGTACTGATGAAAGAATTCGTTGGGCACTTCTGTCGCCGACATCCAGTAATCGAGGAGGGAACTTCCTTCTTTTGCAGGGATCCTCACAAAATCAATCCCGGCATTCTGCGGGTGTTCGGAACCTGGGATCTCAACCCGGACCCATTCGCACTGATCGATGTCTTCGTGCGGTCGCAGAAACCTGACCTTCAGGCGGGTTGAGACGGGGAGTGAAGTTCGAGTCTCCGCGTGCAGCATTTCGAGCATCTTGACCGAGTCAGTGCCGGGCTGGGCGAGTCGCGTTAACAGGAGTCTTGTGGCACTCCGTAAAGCTGATGACGTTGTTTTGAGATAACGATTTGTGATGAATTTCCTCAGTCGATCATCGCCCTGATAATCAATACGACAGCTGCGTAAGTATGGCTCCCCGCTGGCAGAAATTGCGAGGCTCAGCACTGAATGCAGATGTGCTGTAGCTGACTGAGCTGCGGGGGCGTCGCTGTTGAGTTGACTGTCCGGCAACACCGTTTCAGTACACAGCCGCAACAGGTCATCAGGTGGTAGCCATTGATGCAGAAACGCAATGATCTGTGTACGAACCCATTGATCAGCGCGGGGTTCGTACCATTCCGGAGGAATCAGGTCTGCATAACCTGTCTGCAGCAGAAAGGCTGTCAGCGCGATAAACTCATGCTGCGGCTCCGATTTATTTTTATGGGTGGTTGCAGGAAGCCTCTTGAGTACTTCCTCCTTGATGAAAGCACGCTGCTGTTTTGCGTCGAACGTATTCTTGCCATCCTTTGCCTGCTGGATCTGCTCCCTGGTCATTTCTGCGATCAGCTGTAATTCTGCGGTTTCTTCGTCGCCGGGATGACGAATCTGCCGCAGCCTTTGCATCATCCGGCGATAGCACCGCTCGTCGCCCTGGTTGAGCTTTATCAGCACCATTGCGGCCCGTACGGATCTCCGGTCCTGCTGAGGCTCGTCACGCAAGGCCACATCCAATTCCGGATACACCGTCCTGTCAGCAACAGGCGTTCCAGATTCTCCGCCCCCCTCGATCAGCGGACGCCGGGCGATTCTGGAGGCCATTCGAGGCGACTGTCGTGAAAGCTCAAACAGTTTCTCCGCACCAGCAGCATCAGTGCCAAACGCGATTTCCAGTTCTCGCGAGTTTCCATACTGCACAATAAAGTAGCCCAGCAGCAGCGTCGCGATAAATGCCGTCGCATAGATCCCCCGGCGAATCAGGCGTGCTTTGCGACCGCCAGCGACAACCAGAGATTCCTTCTGAGTCCAATCCCGCATCCCGGGTTGCCCACGCTCGATCGACTTTAAAGCCGTTCTGTCGAGTTCATCGTTCACGCCATGACTTCGTTCTCGAACGCGCTGCTCCAGGAGTCTGCGAGCACGTGGGCCGATGGCGTCGCTGGACTCGTAAACTGTCCTGATATGAGGAGCTAATGCGTCATGAGCCAGCCTTGAAGAGATTTCGACTTCAGAAGCACCACCACTGTCCGGCTGAATCAGCAGATAGTGATCAATACACAACTGCCGGAGTTCTCTGATGATGGCTTCACGCTCTGCATATCTCGGAGCAATGGGCGGCAATGCAGATGAATCACCATTCACAAGGACACGAAGAGACTGATGTCGTGCCGTCTGATCCGTAGTAACATGGCATTCCAGAAAGTCTTCAAGGAGTCCTGACCTGATGGCAATTCGTGTCGTCGGCGTAACGGAGGGGGCGCTGGCAATCGTCTGCATCTGAGTCCAGACGAACTCAGCAAGCGATGTGCGGTGCCTGCGATAGAGTTGTTCCGTGAACACTGGTGTCCGAGATTCCCGCGTGGCATCCTTCCACAAGGCCTGAAGAACAATCTGCAGACTCGGTGCCACCGAAGACACCTGATCCATCAGGAGTTCAGTCGCGATTCGCAGAGACAGCCCAGGCTGAATTGTCAGTGGATAATATTCCCGGAGCTCTGGTCGCCGAGTCGGCCCTTCGATCGCTTCGTGGATGCCGTCCGCGTCAAGGCAGTCCAGAAACACTTCACTCTTCCAGAGCCCCTGCAGTCGACTGTTGATGCGAGAAAACCACTCGGTGCGAAACGAAAGAATCAGTTTTCCTTTGGGCGCCTTTGTTCGATCATTAAAAATCAGGCACAGTTCACGAAGGAACAGATCCCAGTCTGTCGGAACCGCACCGGTGGCGTGCGTGAATGCTTCTTCAAGTTGATCGAGAATCACAATCACGGGCTGCTGAAGGCGTGCTTCTTTCTGGCACCATGCTTCTCGACCAGAGCAGAGAGTTCCGTCTTCACGGCAAGCATCTTCAATGTAGGCCAGTCGAAGAGAATCCAGCAAACCGCGAACCGGATCAATTCGGATCGTGACAATTTCGTGAGGGATCGATCCGTTGTAAGACACCTGCAGCCGCGGGGTGAGGCCGGCTTCGAGGATGGAAGATTTTCCAACACCACTTTGGCCATGCAGCAGAATCACCGGAGCTGAAGTCGGCGAAGTCACCCGTTCGTAAAGTCGGCGAATCGAGTGACCTCGCCCAAAGAACACGGGGGCATCAGCGGCGGTGAATCGGCGAAGACCGGGATATGGAGCATCCGGAAGAGGTCCGTTGATTGGCAGCGGCAAGAGGGCCAATGGGTCGCCGGCGGCATCGGGAAGATTCCAATCCAAAACGGCTTCCGCGCCGGGAGCGGCCTGAAGGAACCATGGCCAGCGACCACTGTCTGCTTCCAGCGCTGGGTCGCCCTCATCATCGGCATAAACAAGTCGGGATTTGCCACCACAGGCGGCAGTGGCTTCACCGACCGCTTCATCGTAGGCGACTTTGATTGAGGCGCCTGTGGCGAGTCCTTTGTAGAAACGAGCAGCGAAGTTGCGGGCGACCTCACCGTTGACTCTTTGCGTGGTAGCGATCACGCATTGTACTCCCGCCGCGATCCAGTGGCTGACCTGACTCTCGGTAGAGCAACCATTCAGAAAGACAAGCTTCAGGCCTGACTGCCCCTGCACAGTCTTTGCCATACCAGCCGCATTGGCTCCGCCGCCGTGACTCACTCCAAGCCCCTGCGCGGTCCGCAGCATCAGCGACGCGCCGTCGGCGTGACCCGCGTAGTGGAAGATCGCCACTCGATCGCGATTCTTTTGAAAGGCATCAACCAGATCATGGAGTTTCAGGAACGGAGGAATCTCGATGCGACAAAGCTTCGCCTGCTGACTCACATCGGCAAGAGCTGACTGAATCGCACGCGCCTCCTCCTCAACCTGAATGGTGGAGTCTTCAGCAGCAAACGCGAACAATAGTACGGGAAGAGTCCTTGATTCGATCATTCGTTCATTCTTCACAGGGAACGCGTTTGAATCAATTTCATGACCGCGGCAAGGCTGAAATATCGAAAGATCAGGACAGCGCGCCGGCCGCCCCTTGGTCCGAGTGGTCAGCCACAAGGAGGGATTCTTCGGAAGACTCCGATGGTCCTGAACAGGTCAGGCAGATCCTGCTGCTTTCCAGAAGGCAAACAGCCAAACTGGAAATCGGTGGAAAATGTGGAGTGAATCGGTGTTGCTATTCTTGTTCGTGCAGGGTAATGTCACGCTTCCAGACTTTCGACGCGACTTGGAAAACTAGTCCCGAACGGATGGATGGTGTGAGCATTTGTGTTCTCGAAGACAGTCGTGTGCTAATTAGTTCCGTCCGCCCTTGAGTTCTCCTGCAGCACGCCTTTTGTACAAAGTCGTACTTGGCTTTGTTGGCTATGTGTTCTAACGGCTGCCGTTGTGGCAGCGATCAGGTGTTTTGGAAGCTGTAAAGCTCAAGGGTTTTTGTGATGAGTAAGAACATTTTTGTAGGTAGCCTCGCATGGGGCACAACGTCTGAAGGCCTCGAGCGGGCTTTCGCACAGTACGGCGTCGTGACCTCAGCCAAGGTCGTCAGTGACCGTGAGACTGGCCGATCCAAGGGATTCGGCTTTGTTGAAATGGAAAGCGGTGGCGACGAAGCCATCCGTGCACTGAACGGTTCAGACCTTGACGGCCGCCAGATTGTCGTCAACGAGGCTCGTCCTCGTGAAGGCGGCAGCGGTGGTGGCGGTGGCGGTGGTGGACGCGGCGGCTACGGTGGTGGCGGTGGCGGCGGCCGAAGTGGCGGCGGCGGCGGCGGCTACGGTGGTGGCGGCGGCGGCCGAAGTGGCGGCGGCGGCGGTGGTCGCGATCGTTACTAGGCACTTGCCCTTTGGGCTTTTAGACAGCAGACTTCCTTCCTGATTCAGGATTGAACTGTACAAACGCAGAGGGTGTTCGAACGCAAGTTCGGACACCCTCTTTGCATTTTACAGCATCTCACAGATGCGGCGCATCTGCTCTCTCCTCCAGAGACGCCCGCTCTCTGACGTCGCAATGAATCAATTGACTGCACCAACCTGTTGATCAGATTTCCATTCGAATGCTGGCGAATGCCTGCACCACAAACAGTACGATCCCTAAATCAACAGGCCGTTGAGTCAGTGTTGCTGTTCTTCAACACCGACTCACAACCGCATTGAGTTGTCCAACCGGGACGACTCGCCTGACGCGTTGGTCTCGCTACGTCCGGGTACAAATTGACGCCCTCGCAGATTTCGTTGCGGAAAAACTGACGGAGTTGACTAAAACTGCTCCAGAGACAGCTCAGTGGAGTTCGAGGAAAACCGTGGGGACTTTCTTTTGTGGATAGACTCCTGTCTTGTTCAGCCGAACAGTGATTTCTAAACTCCGTTCGTACAAGACGGTTCGGAAAACCAAGAATGCGTGGTCAAACCGCCATGCAGGATGCTGCAACTTTCGTTTGAAGTTGCCGCTCTCTGCGTTTGACTGGTGTTCAGAATACCCGGGATGTGACCCTTGAGAGCGTTGATCAGTGATATACACGGAAATCTGGAAGCGCTTCAGTCCGTGCTGGCGGATATCCGCAAAAAGGGCATTACCGAAATCTATTGCCTTGGTGACATCGTGGGCTATGGTCCCAATCCGGCCGAGTGCATCGACCTGGTGATGGATCTGGACATGTGCCTTCTGGGTAATCACGATCAGGCGGCCCTCTTTGATCCGGAAGGCTTTAACGCTGGGGCTGAACGAGCGATCTTCTGGACTCGCTCTGTGCTCGAAAAAGGCATCGGGCCCAAGGCGGAGAAGCGCTGGGACTTCCTTGGTGAACTCAGCCGCCGTCATCGGGACGAAGCCACCAATACGATGTACGTGCATGGCTCGGCCCGCAATCCTCTGAACGAGTATGTCTTTCCGGATGACATCTACAATCAGGTGAAGATGGAAAAGATCTTCGCCCTGGTTGAGCAGTACTGCTTCCAGGGACATACTCATATTCCTGGTGTGTTCACTGACACCCTGGAGTTCTTTGCACCTGAAGAGATTGGTTTCAAGTACAAACTCGGCAAGCAAAAGCTGATGGTGAATGTCGGCTCCGTGGGCCAGCCTCGAAACAACGATCCTCGCTCTTCATACGTCACACTGGACGGCGATACGATCGAGTTTCATCGAGTCAGCTACGACCTCGCAAGGACGGTCGACAAGATCTACGCGATCCCCGAGCTCGACAATTTTCTCGGCGACCGACTTCGCGAAGGTCGATAGTGCCCTCTCAACAATGCTCTGATGAACATAGGCCGGATCGAGTTTCGGCTTGTTCAAGGGCACTGAAATGCGGGAACTCGCTGGCGCTTGGTCCGGCCTACGAAATACAACCCCTCAATTCACTGTTGACTGTGCAGTAGCAGCCTGTTGATCTATTGCCGCTATATTTCAGAATTCGGTACACCGTCTAGGGTAGTCGGGGCTTGATCCAGAAGTGCTCCTCGCTTAAACCCTGCCAAAGGTTGCCCACAACCTTGGTCTGGTAATGTCGCGGGACCATTCTGTACGCTGATTTGCCAGGGGAAACTCTTTGCCTCGGAGCATTTCATGCGCATGATCCTGTTGGTAATCGGAATTGTTGTCTCGGGATCGAGGGCTGGTTTTGGTGCGCAGCATCCAAATATCGTCGTGATCTACGTTGACGATCTGGGGTATGGTGACGTTGGCTGCTATGGGGCAACGAGCGTTCGAACTCCGAACATCGATCGCATCGCCACCGAGGGCTGTCGTTTCACCGATGGCCATAGTTCAGCCGCGACTTGCACGCCTTCGCGATATGCTCTGCTAACCGGTGAATATGCCTGGCGTCTGGATGGGACCGGGATTGCTCCGGGTGATGCCAATGCCATTATCAAACCGGGGCGCGTGACGGTACCAACGATACTCCAGAAGGTCGGGTTTCGCTCCGCCGTGATCGGAAAATGGCATCTGGGCCTGGGTGACAGACCCATCGATTGGAACAAGCCCATTTCACCGTGTCCGCTGGACATCGGCTTTGACGAAAGCTTTATCATCCCGGCAACAGGGGATCGCGTGCCTTGTGTTTACGTCGCAGATCGCGATGTCGTAGGGCTTGATCCGAACGATCCGATTACCGTCAGTTTTCGTAACCGCATTGGCAATGAACCAACCGGTTTGGACAATCCTGAACTCCTGAAAGTCGAATGGGATCACGGTCACAACGCGACAATCATCAACGGTATCAGTCGTATTGGCTTTATGTCCGGAGGCGAGGCGGCTCGATGGGTAGATGAGGACATGGCCGACGTGATTACGACTCGGGCAAAGTCATTTATCGATCGCCATATGGCCAGCCATTCCGGTCAACCGTTCTTCCTGTATTTCAATCCGCACGATATTCATGTGCCGCGAGTTCCGCATCCACGATTTGCCGGAGCAACATCCATGGGGCCGCGAGGCGACGTGATTGCGGAGCTGGATTGGTCTGTCGGTGAGATTCTGGAAACACTCGACCAGCACCGACTGACTCAGAATACTATTGTTATCTTAACCAGCGACAACGGTCCAGTGCTTAATGATGGCTACAAGGATGAAGCTGTGCAGAAGATCGGAGATCATTCGCCAGCTGGAGCTCTTCGCGGCGGCAAATACAGTGCCTTCGAAGGCGGGACACGAGTTCCATTTTTGGTGCGATGGCCAGAAAGGATTGCTCCGGGCACAACGTCCGGCGCTCTCATGTGCCAGATTGATTTTCTGGCGACGTTCGCGGAACTGGTCGGCCTCAGGCTGCCTGACGGCGCGGGACCGGACAGTTTGAATATGCTGCCCGCCTTGCTTGGCACAGATCGCAACGGAAGAAATCATCTTGTCCAGCAGGCCGGAGTGTTGTCGTTGCGGATGGGGCCGTGGAAGTACATCGAATCCGGAAAAGGACCGGCTGTCAACAAGCAGGTCAACATTGAAACCGGCAACGCTCCGGAGCCCCGTTTATTTCATCTGGAGCAGGATCTTGCAGAAGAACACAACCTCGCAGATCAGCACCCGGAGCAGCTCAAGACGATGGCCAAGTTGCTGACCCGCGTGCGCGAACAGGGGACGCCCCGCTAAGGAATAGTCCCGCAGCAAGTTCCGTCTATCCCAAGCCGAAGCGTGAGCGAGGGATTGAGCTGTTGTGTGAGATCCCTCACTGACGTTTCGGATCGGGATTTCAAGGCATGGAAACATCCGGAAGCTAATTCGCGGGACTGTTCCTTGCGCGGCTCTACTTCAGAAGGCTCTTATCAAGCACGGCGCGAGCTTGCTGGAAGTAGTCCTTCCATTCAATCTCCGGGCCGCCGTTCTTCAGGCAGTCACGTACTTTCTGCAATGTGTTACGAGACATGTGCGGGCAGCGGTTGCAGGCACATGTTTCACCCGTTGATGCGGTAATGCCAGGCACTGGAATATACGTGTGTTGCGGCGCGGCCTTCTGCAGCGGATGAATCATGGCGGCTTCCGTTGCGACAAGAAACGTCGTGGGCTTTTCCACCGACATGACGTGCTGTCGCATCTTTTCCGTCCCGCCAACGACATCCGTCAGTTCGAGAATATTCTGAGGACACTCCGGATGCGCCATGATGACGCATCCCGGAGTGCGCTTCTTGATGCGGATCAGATCCTGAATACTGAAGACTTCATGCACCATGCAGGAGCCGGGCCACAGGATCATTTTGCGTCCCGTCACTTCGATCAGGTAGCGGCCAAGATGTTGGTCAGGAACGAAGAGAATTTCTTTGTCCGCGGGAACACGGTCAATGATTTCGCGAGCATTCCCGCTGGTCACGATCCAGTCCACAAGACTCTTCACGGCCGCCGACGTGTTGATGTAGGCCACCGTCTGAAAATCACGACCTTGTGCCCGTAACTGGTCCTGAAATGCAGCCAGTTGATCGGGCGGACAGCTGTCAGCAAGGGAGCAGCCAGCAAGCATGTCCGGAATCAAAACTCGCTTTTCCGGATTCATGATCTTGGCGGATTCCCCCATGAAATGGACACCCGCAAACACGATTGTGGAGGTCGTCACTTTGGTCGCGTCGCGAGCCAGTTTCAGGCTGTCGCCGGTAAAGTCCGCGATGTCCTGGATTTCGCCGTCGACGTAAAAGTGAGCCAGAATCGACGCATCTTTCTCTTTCTTTAATGCTTCGATTTCATCCATCAGATCCAATGGATCTTCTTCGGAAACCGGGCGCTCGGAAAGGATCTGGAGTGACATCAGAATGGTCCTTCAATTTCTGCAAGACAAAATGCGTATCACTATTCTTCGCGGTGGCTGGAAAAATGGAAGGCTTTCCGCCACCAAAATCTCGCCTTTTGCACTTGTCTGCCCTGCGTCTGTAAACTGTTGAGGTCGGAATAACCGACACAATCCCTCTAAACAGTATCGTCAATTCACTGCCGAAATGCTGTAATTCCGAGCATTCCGTGGACTTCCGAGACTCCGGCAGCGTTTTTCGTCGCCGGACGGCATTTTTAAAGCCGGTCTCTCGGTATGAGCCAGACTGTCTTTAAAGCACCGTTTTTGGCAGAAACTGACATCCGTTCTGACCGTACCACTACTCAGGTCAAAAGGCTTTCAAAATGCGATTGTTGATTACTGGCGGAGCAGGATTCATTGGGAGTCATATCGCAGAGCGTTCGCTGGCCGCTGGATGGAAGGTGGCCGTAGTCGATGATCTCAGCAGCGGCCGCGTCGAAAACGTCCCGGCCGGCGCTGAGTTCTTTCAGGTAGACATTCAGAACGAGGCGGCTGTCGCCAAAGCCTTTGAGGCGTTCAAGCCTGACGCGGTCAGTCACCAGGCAGCTCAGGCCAGCGTGGTGGTCAGTGTGCGAGAACCCCAAAAGGATGCTTCGATCAACATCATGGGGTCTTTGAACATTATGCAGGCGTGCGTGGCGAGCAAGGTTCGCCAGATCGTGTTCGCCAGCACCGGTGGAGCGATCTATGGAGAAGTTCCCGAAGGGATTCGGGCATCGATTTCGACCACGCCGGTTCCTGTCAGCCCGTATGCCTGCAGCAAGTTTGCCGTTGAAAAGTATCTTGAATGCTTCCGTCAGGAGCATTCGCTGAACTACACCGTGCTGCGATACGCCAACGTGTATGGACCTCGCCAGGATCCTCATGGCGAAGCCGGCGTGGTTGCGATTTTCTGCAATCGCATGCTGATCAATGAACCCGTAAAGGTGTTCGCAAAGAAAACGGTGGGAGATCCAGGCTGTATCCGTGACTATGTCTTCATCGACGATGTGGCGAAGGCGAATCTAGCTGCATTGGAAGGACGGATTCCCGATCGAATTCTGAACGTCGGAACGGGACGCGAATCCACAACTCAGCAGTTAGCCGAACAGATCAAGAAATCCCTGAACAGCACCAGCACGATTTCCCATGGTGACCGCCGAGCAGGCGACGTCGAACGCTCACTACTGGACGCGGATCGACTTGTCGAACTGCTGGGGCCGACTGTGACCATTGAAGCCGGATTGCAACAAACCGCAGAATGGTTCCGCAAACGGGCCCTTGGACATTAGTGCATTTATGCACTGCAAAACGACGGGCCAGGGCTCTGGTGTGGCTGTGTGTTTACGGGTTGTTGACTTAGGACATGGTTCGAA
>CAIXQV010000118.1 GCA_903921605.1 uncultured Planctomycetaceae bacterium
ATTGTGGCTAAAGAACTGACGATGTACCTCGAGTCCATGTTGCAGCGTGCGGAAACAGACCTGAAACGATTCTTTGATCTGAGTCTTGACCTGTTCTGCATCGCCGGACTCGATGGTTACTTTCGGAGAGTGAATTCCAATTTCTCCCGAGTTCTGGGTTACAACGAAAAGTCACTGCTGTCGCGGCCATTTCTTGACTTCGTTCACCCGGACGATCGCGTTGACACGATCGGAGTCATGGGACAACTGCTGGAGGGTCGGCCGGTAGTCCAGTTTCAGAATCGATATCAGACCGAGTTCGGATCATGGCGGCGATTCGAATGGACAGCTAAGTCCATTCCAGAAGAGGGTGTCATTTTTGCTGTAGCCCGCGACGTAACAGAGCAGTTGAGAAAAGCGGATTAAGCGAAATATGAATGAACACGCAAAATGATGCCAAATTGCATCATTGTCCCGATCTTCGGGAACTGAACTATTGATCGCGGCTCACCCTCCAAAGGGAAATCGGTGAAACCAGAAACACTTTCTGGCGACAACCTGTAAGATGTGGCTACCCTGCACAGTCAAATTCAGATAGCCCCGCCCTTGCCTGCCGATCCAGATTACATGAGAAACTTCAATCCGCATAGGTTTGTCTTCGTATTGATGGCCGGCCTTTGCCTGCTTCCTTCCGGATGTTCACAGTCACCGACGCAGGTTGCCGGAGAAGCATCCGCCGCTGAAACCAAAGCGGGGGCGCCGCCAGGTGGAAATACCGGACCGCCACCAGCCCTGGTCAAAGTGGCCGTAATTCGTCAGGAGAATATCGCTCCTGAGTTTCGAGCCTTGGGCAACGTGAGACCGCGTCATTCAAGCATTGTCGCATCAGGATCCGATGGCATCGTTGAAGAGTTTCCGCTCGAAATCGGGGCTTTCGTAACGAAGGGCACTTTGCTTTCCAAACTCAGGATGGAGTCAACGGACCTCGACATTGCCGAACAGGAAGCGATCCTGACAGAACGGCGCGCTGAACTCGAAGAGATCAAGTCGCCCCGCAAAGAAGATCAGGACGAAGCGCGTGCTCGAAAGCAAGCTGCGGAAGTGATGTTTGCCAATGCCACGCGACGCCTGGATGAGATGCTGGCGCTCAGTAAGCGTGGCGCGTCCAATCCGACGGAGGTAAAAGATGCTCAGGATAACGTCGACTCGGCCGAGCAGAATCGGCTCGCCGCTGCCGCGGTGCTGGCCAGAATTTCTTCGCCTCGACAAGAAACAGTTCAGCAGGCCATGGCACGAGTTGAGGCTCAGGAAAAACACGTCGCTTTCCTTAAGGCCGAACGTGAAAAACGCCTGACCAAAGCACCATTCGATGGATTTGTGGTTGAGGAGCATACCTACATCGGTCAATGGCTTTCCAAAGGAGCACCGATATTGACACTGGCAAAGCTGGATGAAGTCGAAGTTGAAGTCCAGATTGATCAACAGTACATCGATCAGATTACACCAGGCCGTCCAGTAGTTCTTGGTATTCAGGGAACCGGATCTCGCAACGGGCTCGCAAGTGACTGGGAAGGTGAAGTCGCGTCTGTTGTTCCCAGAAGCAATTGGGAAGATGGCTCTCGCAGCTTCCCGGTCATCATTCGGATCGACAACAAGATCGACACATCGACGACAACTCCAACTCCTGCTCTTCGTGAGGGCATGATGGCTGAGGCAAAATTCAGCGGTCAGAATGTTGATGCCGTTTTAGTGCCAAAGGACTCACTCGTTCGAACCTCACGCGGATCATTCGTGTACGTGATCAATCCAGCCTCTGAGGGTAAACCGACGAGCGTTCGCCAGGTGCTCGTAACAACCGGCGTCAGTTCCGGCACTTCGATTCAGGTGATCGGTGAAGGCCTCGCGGCTAACCAGCAGGTAGTGACCGAAGGGGCGGAACGGCTTCGAGCATTTCAGACAGTGCAGATCATGGAATAACACGGCCGCCCTGCTGATTCTGGCTCAAGCTCTTACCACAGCGACGAATAAACTATGGACCTCATCAAATTCTCCATCGAGAACCCGGTGAAACTCACCGTTGGAGTGATTCTGTCGCTTCTGTTTGGTGTCATCGCGTATCTCGCAACGCCGGTCCAGCTGACGCCGGATGTTACCGAACCAGAGCTGACGATTACGACACTCTGGCCTGGTGCCAGTGCTCAGGAGGTGGAACGTGAGATCATTGATGAGCAGGAAGAACAGCTCAAGAGCGTGGAGGGAATGGACGAGTTCAAAAGCGAAAGCTCGGACTCGATGGGAACCATCACCATGCGTTTCGCAGTCGGAACCGATATCGCCGATGCTCGTGCCAGAGTCGCTGAGAAGCTCAATCAGGTTCCCAATTATCCGGACGATGCTCGAGAGCCGGTGATCTCAACAGTAAATGCAAATGTCAACGCGATTGCCTGGTTTATCCTGAAGCCTATCCCGCCCACCCGCGAAGATCTCAACAACCTGATCGCCCAGGATCCCGCATTGAAGGAACCGCTGGCCCCGTTGATGGAGGGCACGAAGCCAATCAATCTACCCAAGCTGAATCTGTTGGCCGATCAGTATCCTGTACTGAAGACTTTCACGATGGGCCGCAACAATCCCGCGCTCATGCGAAAGTTTGCCGAAGAGTACATTGAAGCAGTCTTCGAGCGAGTCCCGGGCGTTGCCAACGGGAATGTGTTCGGTGGCCAGGAACAGGAGTTCCGCGTTGAAGTAAATCCAACTCGATTGGCAGCTTTTGGCGTGACAATCGATCAACTCCGCACGGCCTTGATCGCACAAAACCAGAATACGTCAGCCGGGGATATTCCCGAAGGTCGGCAGCGGAATGTCGTTCGAACACTCGGACAATTTCAGACACCCAAACAGGTCGAAGACACGATTATCGTTAACCGTGACAATTCACCTGTGCGAGTTCGTGACGTGGCAACAGTTGGCGTCGCCTACAAGAAACCTGACGGTGTCGTGCGTCAGATGGGACTCAATGCCCTTGCCGTGAATGCTCAGCAGGCCCCGAATACAAACATCAAAGAAGTCATGGGGCCGCCGCGCGAGGATCTGGACCTGAACAAAGACGGGGAGATCACTCTGCTTGAGCTCGGTGAGTGCACTCGAATCTACGGTAACAACCTTCGTATTGCCTGCGAGGAACTGAACCTTGGAATTCTGGCTACCAAGGGCCTGTATATGGAACAGGTCTACGATCAGACCTTGTACCTGGATTCGGCAACGGCCCTCGTTGAAAGCAATGTTTACTCCGGCGGAGCGCTGGCGGTCCTGATCCTGCTGCTGTTTCTGAAGAGCGTGCGTTCGGTCATCATCATCGGCCTGTCGATCCCGATCAGCGTGATCGCGACATTTATGTTCGTTAAGATTTTCGGACGAAGCATCAATGTCATCAGTCTTGCGGGGATGGCGTTTGCTGTCGGAATGGTAGCCGACAATGCCATCACCGTTCTCGAGAACATTTATCGACACTTTCAGATGGGCAAGTCACCTCGCGAAGCCGCGTTGCAGGGAACTCAGGAAGTCTGGGGAGCGGTGCTTGCAGCCACATTGGCGATGATCGTGGTGTTCGTTCCGGTGATCTTTGTCGAGGGCCAGGCCGGACAACTCTTTAGAGACATCTCGATTGCAATTGCGTGCTCCGTGGGTATTTCAATGCTGGTGAGTGTCACCGTGATTCCTGCGGCGGCCTGCTGGCTCCTGAAGAATCAGAAATCTGCCAGCCTGGAATACGATACCAGCTATGGCTTCTCCGGACTGTTCGGACTTGTTCGAGTCAGCCACTGGATGAATGAACTATTCGCCGGCGCGATGCGCAGGATGATGTCGGCTCGTGGCAGTTGGCTCTGGCGACTTCTGGTCGTGGTGCTGTTCTGTCTGGGATCAGTCTGGAGCAGTATCTTGTTGTGGCCGGATACCGAATATCTGCCAACAGGAAACCGCAATCTGATCATTGCGATCCTGCTTCCGCCCCCGGGATACAACATCGACAAAATGATCGAACTGGGAGAAGGAGTCGAACGACAGCTGACCCCTTATTGGGCAGAAGATGCTCCTCCGGGTTCACCACGAATCAATGACTTCTTTTTCGTGGCTCGGGGACGAATGTTGTTCCTGGGAGCAAAAGCTGTGGACGAACTTCGCGCGGCAGAACTGATTCCAATCCTTGCCAAGGCGGCCGGTTCGCAGCCCGGGGTCATTCCCATCGTGAGTCAGTCAAGCCTGTTCGACAGCGGATTAAGTGGTGGACGAACTATCGATATTGATATCACAGGCCCGGATCTGGAGGGACTGGTCGAAGAAGCACAGAAGGCCTTTGGGCTCTGCATGGCGCAGTTCCCAATGGATCAGGGAAATCAATTACGTCCGATTCCGGGACTGGATCTGTCCAGCCCGGAAGTCCATATTATTCCAAAGCTGGAGAAGGCGGCTGAACTGGGAGTGACATCGCAATCCCTCGGTTACGGCGTCAATGCTCTCGTCGACGGTGCATTTGCGGGCGACTACTGGCATGAAGGTCGACGAATTGATCTCGTGATCTGTGGTGATGCAGATTATACCAGCCATTCACATGACATAGAGAACCTTCCGATCCGAACTCCGTCCGGCGAAACAGTGCGACTGTCTTCAGTGGCGGACGTTGTGCTGAGCCGCGGACCGGAACAGGTTAACCACATTGAACGATCACGTTCCATCACCATCCAGCTTAAGCCCGCCCCGGGAGTCCCGCTGGAAACGGCGATGAAAACGGTGGATGAGAAAGTTCGCAGTGTGCTGATGCAGTCTCCGCGATTCCAGAGTGGGGTGTATCAGGTCCGACTGGCCGGCACCGCAGATAAGCTGGCAGATACGTGGTATGACCTTAAATGGAACCTTTTGCTTGCTCTGCTTTTGACATATCTGTTGATGGCAGCTCTGTTTGAGTCGTTTCTTTATCCGCTGGTGGTCATGATCAGTGTCGCTCTGGCACTTGTGGGAGGTCTTGGCGGCCTGAAGATTATGAATCAGTTTGTCTTCCAGCCTCTCGACATGCTCACCATGCTGGGATTTGTGATCCTGATCGGAACGGTGGTTAACAATGCGATCCTGATCGTGCATCAGGGACTCAACTACATGCGAGAAGAGGGGATGAATTCGGTCGACGCCGTGTGCGAAACAGTGCGAACTCGTATGCGACCAATTCTGATGAGTACCCTTTCAACAGTGCTCGGAATGTTTCCTTTGGTTGTTCCACTTCCGGTGTGGGCCGACGGCGCATGGGTGTGGAGTGTCGGTGCCGGCAGCGAACTCTATCAGGGACTCGGGGCAGTCGTTCTTGGCGGAATGATCGTCTCCACGTTCTTCACACTCGTGCTGATTCCGGCAGGTTTCAGCCTCGTGATGGATGCAAAAGAAGCCATCGCAAGCCTACTCAGTCGGCAAAAACCAAAACCGACGACAATGAGCCCGAGTGTCACCTCGCCTCAGGCGTGAAGCGAGCAGAATGCAACACGCCATCAAGCAGTGATGCTGAGCATTACGGTTGGTGATTCCGGAAGCTGACCCTCAGAAATCTGACCGGGATGTTCGTGTTTAATGGGCGGCAGCAGTCCGTTGCTGTTGGACGATTCCATCAAAGTCCTTCAAATCGACGTGCTGAAAGCCGACACACTGGATCGTGTTTGAACTGGAAAACGAATACTCGCCAATCGGCCAAATCGTCAAAGTGAGCAACTCCGGGGCAGCACGAGCGAAATCTCGGTGGCCCTTTTAAGTCTGGGTTCACCGAACCCACATGATTCACGGCATAGCGAGCCCCGAACAGCCTCGACTGGTCACGCGATCATTGGAAGGCGTCAGGATTCACGGATTTTGCCTCTGAACTTTGATTCTTCGGCCGAAGAACCCCGATGAACCGCTTTTCCTGTCTGGCTCTTCCTTCTAGAATCGGCCCCTCCGATTCATTCGCGGTGTTATGATTGCCTTACGAGCAGGCATCAGCGGCGAAGCCTGATTGGAAAATTCGGGGATTCCCCACCTTCGATACACCTATCGAACGTTTCACTGAATTGAAGGAAATCTGGAATGCAGGTTGCTATCACCTGTCGACACGGCAGTATCCGACCGGAACTGCGAGAGCATATCACTCAAAAAGCGGAGAAACTTCTTCGCTACCTGAATACGGTCAGCGAAATCGACGTCACTCTGGAGTTTGAAGGCCCTCGAGTTGACGTGGAAATGCTGGTAGAAATAGATGGCTTCCACACCATCGTGGCCCATGTGGAAGGCGAAGACGCGAGTGCAACATTCGATAAATGTCTTCACAAGATGGAGCACCAGGTCCACAAGTACAAAGAGAAACACCGAGACCACAAGCATCAGCCTTCCATTAAAGACATGCCCACAAAAATGGACGATCCGATCACCTAAGCGCGGGTGTGTAAAACTCAATCGCTGCTCAAGTGAACGGTGCTCTGTTCGCGTCTGGGAAGTCTGTCGGCCGAGAAAGAGTTCGGTGATGTTCAAAGTACATCAACGTCTTTGACTTCCGGATGCCTGTGGGCACAATGTCCCGATATAATGTTTACTGTTCTGCACAGGTTAGGTTTGACACTGTCGGCAGACGTCAAAGGACCTTTTTCTGGCGACCACTTCCTGGTTTCGCCTGCTTGTTAAGTTGAGAGAGTTGCAATGAAATTGACTGAATTCGTTATTCGCGATGCCATTCTTCCGGATCTTAAATCATCTAAAAAAGAAGATGTGATACGGGAAATGGTGGCCAGTCTGAAGGCCACTGGGGCAATCAAGGCTGCTGAAGAAGAGGCCGTAATTGCCGCGATTCTGAAGCGCGAAGAGCTGGGATCTACTGGGATTGGTAACGGTGTTGCAGTCCCGCACACGAAGCACGCCTCGGTCGAAAAGCTGTCCGCAACAGTTGCGATCTCCCGAAATGGCGTCGACTTCGCGAGCCTTGACGGAGAAGACGTATTCATTCTGTTCTTGTTGGTTTCTCCGCCGGACCGCCCGGGCGATCACCTTCGTGGACTTGAAAACATCTCCCGCCACCTTCGCAGTCAGGACTTCTGCAACTTCCTGAAGCAGTCCATGACGACAGCGGATATCTGGGATCTGCTCGTGGAAGCAGATGATGGCGATCGAGATGCGTAAGTTGAGTCTGCCCTGAATTGTATGCACGAAGTTCAGGCCAGAGTCATGGGCGTGAAGGCATTTCAGGGACTGCCACGCCCGGCGGAGGATTCACTATGCAATCGGAGGACGTCGTCCGACGACAGGTTAAGGTTACGCCCGAGGATGGTCTGCACCTGCGTCCGATCACCCTCCTGGTCCGCTGCGCTACGACCTTTTCTTCGTCGATCTCCCTCTTCTTTGACGGTCATCGGGCTGACGCGAAATCAGCGTTTGATCTGATGCTTATGGCCGTCCCCTGCGGTGCAATCCTGAACGTGGAGGTCGCCGGAGCGGATGCCGAAGCGGCGGCTGATGCGATATGCCGCCTGTTCGAAGACGGCTTTTCCGTTCCGGGGACTGATCACCGCTGAAGTGGCTAAGCCGAGGCGTGGTTGATTGTCCTGCAAGTTTCCCGGGCCTAGACTACGGGCTGAACGTCGTCCGTTTGTGTCACGAATATCAGAAAAGACTCGCCAACGCCAATGAAGGTTTTCTCGGGAATTGCGGTTTCGCCAGGAATGGTTTCCGGCCCAGCGTTAGTGCTGGGGTCCGAGAACTTCCGCATCCCGCGAAAGTTTGTCAGCAAAGACGCGATCGATGCTGAACTCCAGCGATTTCATATCGCGTTGGATCTGGTCTGCAAAGATATCAAGGGCAATGAGCAACTGGTTTCTTCCCAGCTTGGTGCTCAGTACGGCGCAATTTTTTCTGCACATTTACAGATGGCGCAGGACCCGCGGCTGATTCGCGAAGTTGAGTCGCTGATTCGCGACCAGTGCCGCTCCCCGGAATTTGCCGTTAGCCGAGTATTACGCAGTTACGCGGAACAACTTCAGAAAATGGGTGACCGCTATTTGTCAGAGCGTGCTCTCGACATCTTTGATCTGGAGAAACGACTTCTCCGTAAACTCCTTGGCGAAAGTCGGGAAGAACTAAGCAACCTGACGGAACCAGTAATCATTCTGGCTCATGACCTGACGCCGGGAGAGACGGCAACGCTCAACACGAAGTATGTGCTCGGCTTTGCCACAGAAGTGGGCGGTCACACTAGCCATACCGCGATCCTCGCAGGGGCTCTGGAGATTCCAGCGATCGTTGGATTGGGGCGATGCCTTGCTGAAATCTCCGGGGGAGAATCCGTTATTCTGGACGGTGATCATGGCCGTGTGATCATTGATCCGGACGACGAAACGCTTGCCAGAGTTCAGCATTCACAGGCACGCAGCCAGCGTGTTCGTGATCGACTTGGCGAAATGGGTTCACTGCCATCAGAAACACAGGATGGCCAACGCGTCACTATCTGCGGAAACATCGAGTTCCCCGAAGAGGTTCGACAGTGCATTAAACGCGGCGCGGATGGTGTCGGACTGTACCGTACCGAATTCTTGTTTCTCAGCGGAAATCGTGAACCGTCAGAATCAGACCACTACGAAGCCTACTGCCGCGTGGTCGAGGCTTGTGGCGATCTACCGGTCGTCATCAGAACACTGGATATCGGGGCCGATAAGGTTCCGCAGTTAATGGCGAACCAGTTTGCCGAAAGCGCAAACCCGATGCTGGGACTGCGAAGTATTCGTCTGAGCCTGCGAAACACGCAGATGTTCAAAAGGCAACTGCGGGCCATCCTGCGAGCTTCGGTTCACGGCAATGTTCGCATCATGTTTCCCCTGGTCGCCACACTGCTGGAATTTCGGCAGGCGAAGATGATTCTGATGGACGTTATGGAGGATTTGGAGGACGAGGGAATCCCTTTTCAGCGAAACGTACCAATAGGAATGATGGTGGAGGTCCCGTCAGCCGTGATTCTGGCTGAAGAATTCGCAAGAGAAGTCGACTTCTTCTCGATTGGTACAAACGATTTGATTCAATACACTCTCGCGTGTGATCGTTCGGATCCGACGGTGGCGCACCTGTATCGTTCAGGCGACCCGTCAATCCTGCGACTCATCCAAATGGTGCTTCGCGCCGCAGAAAAGCATGGGAAACCAGTGACGGTCTGCGGGCAAATGAGTTCTGATCCGCGGTTCATTCCGCTGCTGCTGGGCATGGGTTTGAGAAGTCTGAGTGCAACGCCTCAGGCGATTCCTCGACTGAAGGAGGTCGTCAGAAACCTGTCCATCACAGAAGCCGAACGAATCTCGCAACATGCGTGTTCGCTGGATCTGGCTCGGGACGTTGAACATTATTTGCAGGGCGAGTTATCACGGCTGTGCCCTGATCTTGTTGATGAAGTTGGATTTTGAATTTCCGTCGGGCTTGTCCCGGCGGCAAGTAACATTCTGGTGGGTTGTCTCCGACCAGTCGGACGGCTGTCAGCGAAAAAAGCAACAGTCCTCTGCCGATCGCCGGCAACATCGCCGATTCAAATTGATGAATATTCGTGTTGGGCGACGTTCGCTCAACCATGAAGAAACGGAATGCCGGGTCGAACCGGCGAAAGAAATGATCATCGCGTCATGAACCAGTCGAAAGCGGCCACGACAATCCGAACGACGAGTCCCCCACTGGGCTTCCGTGTCGCCGTAATGTCGTCCGCTTCGCCTTTTCTGTTCCGTTCGCTTCCGACCACAAATGCACTCACAAGCAGTCTACGAACCATGTCATGCAGCCCGCGAATAACGCCCGCTGCCACTGTCCCGCTTTGCGGCTCACGGATTGAACAGTACCGACCTCGCGTTATGCGATTTCCTGTCGGAGATTCTTTCAATGGGGACATGCTTCGAATTCGCTTTCAGGACGCTGCTGCGATTCGGAAGAAGGAACCGGCCATGATGCAGACTGATCGTTCGTAAGAACGAAAGTTGTGACAATGAAAAAAGAGATGCTGATCAATGTCCTCCAGCCGGAGGAAAGCCGAATTGCCATCGTAGAAGATGGGATTCTGGAGGAGTTGTACGTCGAACGCAGCAGTGCGGAAAACTACGTCGGCAATATCTACAAGGGAAAAATCGTCAACATCGAGCCCAGCATTCAGGCGGCCTTCGTCGACTTTGGTGTGGGACGAAACGGTTTTCTTCATATTAGTGATGTCGAATACCAGTACTACAAACATCTGGTTAAGGACGAGCCGGAAGAAGAAGACGATCGCGAAGGCGGTCGCGGTGGTCGGCCTCCAAAGCATCTGAACGAACGTAATGCTCGCAACAAGCCGCCGATCCAACGCGTCTTCCAGCGTGGCAGCGAAGTGCTGGTTCAGGTGATTAAAGAGGGAATTGGAAACAAAGGCCCGACGCTTTCCACTTATATCTCGATCCCCGGCCGATATCTGGTTTTGATGCCAGGCCTTCAGCGAGTTGGTGTCAGCCGCAAAATTGATGACGAGAAAACTCGTCGCCAGCTTCGTCAGACAATGAAAGCCATCCAGCCGCCAAACGGCCTGGGCTTTATTATCCGCACCGCTGGTATCGACCGCGAAGAAGCAGATCTGCGACGCGACCTCAATTATCTGCTGCGGCTGTGGGAGACGATCGTCAAACGATTGAAGAATACTCCTGCACCCGCCGGATTGTACGAAGAAAGCGACATGATCATTCGTACGATCCGCGATATCTACAACAATGAGATCGACTCCGTCCTGATCGACGAAGACGGCGCTTTTGAACGCGCTCGTGAGTTCATGAAAATCGTCATGCCAACTCACGTAAATCGCGTGCAGCGCTACGAGGGCGGCGAACCTCTCTTCAATCAATACGGCATCGAAGAAGAGATCGCTCGCATTCAGGACCGCCACGTGCCACTGCCAGGTGGTGGATCACTCGTGATTGACCAGACGGAAGCGCTTGTTGCTATTGACGTCAATAGCGGAAGCTTCAGAGCGGATAACGACGCTGAAAAGAGCGCGTATCAGATGAACCTGAAAGCGGCCAATGCGATTGCTCGCCAGATTCGTCTGCGTGACCTGGGCGGTGTCATCGTGAACGACTTTATCGACATGCGTGAAGAACGTCATCGTCGTGGAGTTGAGCGAGCTTTGCGTGATGCAGTCATGCGAGACCGAGCAAGAACGCGAGTGCTCCGGATCAGCCCGTTCGGACTGATTGAAATGACACGTCAGCGAATTCGACCTTCTCTGCGCCGCAGTGTGTACGAGAACTGTCCAGCCTGTAATGGCGTTGGCCAGGTGAAGACGGCGGAAAGCCTCTCGATTGAAGTCATGCGTCTTGTCATGTCTGCTTCAAGTCAGGAAAACGTCGTTAAGATTCAGATCGAAGTTCATGATCGCGTCGGCAATTATCTGAATAATCGCAAACGTAAAGAACTAATCCGGATTGAAGAGGAAAATGAAGTGGAGATCGTGATCGTGGCGAAGTCAGATGTCTGCCTTGAGCACATGACTTTTCGCTGTGAAGATGCGAACGGTAAGGAACTGAGCCCGAACTGATTGCAGATCTGATCAGGAATCCAGAAGTCTGAAGCCCGGCATTCTTTAATGCCGGGCTTTTTTTGCAACTCTATGCCGCATACACCTCCGGGGTGTTTCGTCAACCGCATGGAAGTTGGTCGTTGGTCGGAATGATTGCAACTGCGGGGCAATGGCACTGTCGGATAAAGAATCCGGATTCATCGACTGTTCATGCCGCAGGGTTTGTCCCAGACCAGGCTTCTGAACGCGCCATCCTGCGAAGTAGAAACATTACTCCCCCGATGAGAATCATCAACGGCAAATACGCGGGCTCTGACACAGCGACGCTCCCCACAACGCCGTTGATCTGAAAAGACGGAACCTGCGAAGAGTCAAGATTCGTGATCGAGTGGCCATCATTAAACCGAAGCCCCAGGAACGTTGCCAATGAGCCAGTCGGTGGAGTCAGCGTGCTGTCAGCGGCGACCAACAGAGCGTTCGGATTTGGAATCGTAGTGGTGATGGTCAGCCAGTATTTCGAGTTAGCGAGCAGAAGCGGCTGAGTCACTGGAGCAAAGAGATAGCAGGAAAACGAGCCACCAGAGACCGTCTGTGTTCCCAGATCAGCGATCATTGTTGTTCCTGGATTGCCGAAGTCGTCGTCATAGATCGACAATCCCGCTTCACCGCCCAAATCCTGGGCTTGCAGGCGTAAGCTGACACTGGTGAGTGTCACGGATGACGCACCTATCGTGACACCCAGAGACATGGTCGATGCGGAATCGAACGAATGGACCGAGCCGGAATTTCCTGAGAGATTTCCAATGATCACGCCCGCCGGGAGCACGCCACTCAACACGAAATTCATCAATGCAAAAACAAGAATGGCAAGCAGTTGCGATAACACTGACATGGCTTTTCCGAGATCTCTATTGTTGTCAGAACGAATGATGTCCGGGGCCATTCTTTTGGCATTACCGTTAGCCAGGCGAGGTGGCATAGCGGGTATTTACTACCCATGTAAACGGGGTTATTTTTGATTCTGAGCAATGCAAATTAGGAAAACCGGCCCCGCCGGACAAAATGAACACATGACCACACCGAATAAAGCATTCGAATTCCGTACATCGAATCGCAAACAATTGGCCGGACTTCAGACTGTTGAGACCTCTTCGTTCGAAAGGCTGGACTTGCTTTGCTGAGTCGCGAGTTTGCCATCATCATCGCTTGATGTCACGATATGACCGCAAGGCAACACTCTGCCGGCCCATCCACCACTGGGAAAATGCCCTCATGCGATCCGCCAATTTATTCATCCCACTTGCTGTTGTTTTTGTGTTGGCTCTGCCCTGCCCCGCTCAGGAAGAACGCATTCCTCATGCTCAGGACAAACCACCTGGGCCAGCACTCAGTCCTGCTGAGGCGATCGCGAAGATGACTGTGCCGGAAGGCTTTTCGGTTGAACTGGTGGCTTCTGAACCTGACATCGTCAATCCCGTCTCCATGACCATCGACGAACGAGGTCGGTTCTGGATTACGGAATCGTTCGAGTACCCTCGAAGAACTCCCGGACCGGGAAAAGACAGAGTCAAAATTCTTGAAGACACCGACGCTGACGGCAAGGCGGACAAGTTCAGCGTGTTCATGGAAGGCCTGAATATCCCAAGTGGCATCGCAGTCGGACATAGCGGAGTCTGGATCGCGAACTCGCCCGATATCCTGTTCGTGCAGGACACTGACGGCGATGGCAAGGCCGATACGTCGGAAGTCGTCGTCACCGGTTTTGGTCGCGATGACACCCACGAACTTCCGAACTCACTGACTTGGGGCCCCGATGGCTGGCTATATGGGCTCAACGGAGTCTTCAATCCCGCGCATGTTGTTTATGGTCCGAAGAATCCGAACTTCAAAGAGGGTCAGAAGCCCTGGGACTTCACCTGTGCGATGTTTCGCATTCACCCGAAGACTCGCGAGTTCCAGGTGTTCTGCGAAGGCACGAGCAATCCTTGGGGCATCGCATTCAACGATGAGGGAGAAGCCTTCATCAGCGCGTGCGTGATTGATCACTTGTGGCATCTGACGGAGACGGGTTACTACCATCGCCAGGGAGGCCCGTATCCGCCGTTCACGTGGAAGATCGAAAGTATCGTCAGCCATAAACATCAGAAGGCCGCGTATTGCGGCATTCACTGGTACGACAGCGATGCGTATCCCGAGCAGTATCGCAAAAAACTCTACATGGGCAACATCCACGGAAGCTGCATCAACAGCGATCGCATCGAACGCTTTGAATCGACGTACAAAGCATCCCCTGAACCCGATCTGCTCAGCGCGAACGATGCGTGGTTCATGCCGGTGGTTCAGAAAACAGGTCCGGATGGATGCCTTTACATTCTCGACTGGTATGACCGCTATCACTGCTATCAGGACGCGAATCGCGATCCCTCGGGAATCGACCGTCTGAAGGGGCGGCTGTATCGACTCAGATACAAGGACACGCCGCGTGCGAAGCCGGAGGACATGGCGAAGCTCGATGATCACGAGCTTGTCACTCGACTCGGATCAGGCAACGGCTATCACCGAGACATTGCTCAACGGTTGCTGACCGAGCGAATGCTGCTGGACAGCGATCACAAACAACTCGTGGAGAATCTGACTGTGGCTTTGTTTTTGCCCGGCCCGGATGAACGGTTGATGCCGGCATTGGGAGTACTCAGCGCGAGCAACCACCTGTCGAACGAGCTGAGTCAGGCATTGATGAAGAATGGAGTAGTGCCAGTTGCCAAAGCTTGGGTTGTTCGTTCTGCGGGTGATTTAGATACGTTGCCAAAGCCGATTTCAGACGAGATCTTCGAACTCCGCAACGATCCATCACCGCAGGTTCGTTTGCAAGTTGCAATCGCCGCCGCCAAGCAGGAATCAATTCCAACGATTCCCACACTCGTCGCCGTCCTGGCTCAGGCCGGAGACGATCCGCTGGTCCCGCGAGTTGTGTGGCAGAATCTGCATCCTTTGTTGGAAAAGCAGACGGCGGAGTTCGTGGCGGAAGTTCTGAAGCTGCGAGCGGCCGACTCAGGCTCGTTCCCGAAGCCAGTCATTGAACTGCTGCCTCGTGCGGCAGATCGGATACTTTCGACCAGCAAGCCGGATACTCTGGCCGTCGCGGAACTCGTCAAGCTGTTGCTCAGCACCGAAGCCACGGATGAATCGGCTGATCGGTGCCTGCAGTTGCTGACCGCTCGAATTCGATCGGGAGAAATCTCGGGCGACTCGCTGGCCAGTATTCGAAAGGAACTGGAAGAGTCACTCAATTCGGCAATGAAAGCCAATGCCTCGCGACCATCCACGCTGTCGGCGATCGAACTTGCGGCGTCGTTGAAAATGGAAGTTGCGATCAACCGAGCCCGCCAGCTTGTTCCACAGACGAAAGATGAAGCCGTTGAGTTGCGACTCGTCAACGCTTTGGTCACAGCAGGTTCTGCGGATGGCCTGACGTTTGCCGAGAAGATTCTGGTTTCCGACAGATCGGCTGAGGTGCGTCGACGAGCTGTTCAAGCCATCGGTCGAATTGGCTCAGCCGCAAGTACTTCGGCTCTGATCAGTCATCTTGCCAAACTTCCCGCCGATGTTCAGCCAGCGGCGATCGAAGCGCTCACCGATCGAGCGGACTCCGCCACGGAACTCCTTGGGCTTGTTCGCGATGGCAAAGTGCCCTCAACGCTAATCAACGCGAATCAGGCTCAGAAGATGCTCAGTCTAAAGAGCAAGCCACTGGCGGATCTGGTCACCAAATACTGGGGCGTCGTTCGAACGGAACGCGATCCGGCGCGAGTCGAACTGATTGCTCGCATGCGGAACGAACTGCGAACCAGCAGCGGCGATCCGGTCGCTGGCCGAGTCGTCTTCAAGAAGCTCTGCGCACAGTGTCACAAGATGTATGGTGAGGGAGCTGAAGTCGGACCGGACATTACTCGCAACGGCCGCGCATCGTTTGAGCAATTGCTGTCGAACGTGTTTGACCCAAGCCTTGTCATTGGTTCCGCATATCAGGGTCTGACGGTGGTTACGAAAGAAGGACGAGTCGTTTCTGGTCTGCCTGCCGAAGACAGCCCGCAGCGAGTTGTTCTGAAGGTCCAGGGCGACAAGCAGGAGATCATCGCGCGGAGCGATATCGACGAAGTTGTTCCCAGCAAGTTATCGCTGATGCCTGAAGGGATCGAAAAGCAACTGCAACCGCAAGAGCTTCATGATCTATTCGCCTTCATAACTCTCGACAAACCGCCAGAAGATCCAGCCGCAAAGTTACTGGCCGGTTCACGCATTGTGCCAGGAGAGTCATCAAAGTCCGACGAGTTCCCGGTACTTCTGGAACAACTACTGACCGGATTCACGACATCAAAAGTTGGCGAAGGGGGAGTCGCAGTTCTGGCGGACTATTATGGTCGTCCAGCCGTTCGAACTCATCCCGTATCTCGAACAGAAGCCTGTCGGCTGACGTCTTCAACAACGCTTCCATCATCATCAAAAGTCTCCTTGCGACTCAGTGTTGCCTCACATGCTCAGGGAGACTGGCAACTCACCGTTAACGTAAACGGTGAGATTCGCCACCAGTCCATCGTGAAATGCAAAGGCAAGGACGTGGACTGGAAAGAGATCACCGTCGACCTGACCGATCTCGCCGGCCAACCGGTCACGCTGGAACTGCTCAATAAAGCGAATGACTGGTCAAATGAGTTTGGCTACTGGAACGCAGCGGAGATCCTCACGGAATAGTGGACAACTCAACTAGCGAAGGAGACATAAACCACTTACCCACAGAGATTTACAACAAAACTTCGATCCAGCTAAGGCAGAAAACTGTGCTTTCCTGAATTATTGAGCCTCGAATAGACTTTGTTCTCAAAACTCCGCCGAAGCGATCGGTCAGATTTTGTTGAAGGGGGCTTCTGGCTTTGACAAGGATTCGTCAATGCCAATGGCTGATTCCAGCCATCATTTTGATTCTGGGCGTCAGCGGCTGCGTGCATCATCAGGCACCTCTGCCGTCAGGGTATCGGTCCGCGCAAACTCTTGACGGGCGACCACTGCCGCCGGGACGAAACTACTGGGCAGCCTTCAGCAATCCATCACGCTTTAACGCGAGTGGTCTGTATCTCCTGCGTCCCTATCAACCGGGTCGAACGCCTCTCGTGCTCATTCATGGCCTGGCATCTGATGCATTCACATGGGAACAAATCGTAGCAACTCTGGAATCTGATCCGACGATTGCTTCCCGATACCAGATCTGGCTTTATCAGTACCCGACCGGGCTCTCGTACCTCCGAACAGCAGCCGATCTTCGCAGAGAACTGATGTCGACTCGAGAAATCATCGATCCTCAAAAGCTTGACCCTGCGATCGATCAGACAGTCCTGGTGGGCCATAGCATGGGAGGACTGCTGGCGAAACTTCAGGTCAGCTATAGCGATGATACTCTTTGGCGAGCAATCTCCGACGTCCCACTGAACGATGCACTTAATGCAGGTCCGATTCCAGATGACACGGTTTCCGCATTTCTGTTTCAACCCGTGCCTCATGTGAAACGAGTTGTCTACATGGCAACGCCACACCAGGGTTCGAACTGGACACAACAACCCCTCGGACGACTGGGGCGCTGGTTGATCAATGTCCCGGACAGCACTCTGGTCGAATATCGCCGATTGATACGAGGCAATCCGGGCCTGTTTCGAAATCCGGGGCCGACACCGCCGACCAGTCTCGATCATTTGATCCCCGGAAATCCCGTGATCCGTTCCTCAAACTCTCTGAGATATTCAGACGCGGTCGTCACCCATTCAATTATCGGTACTGGCTATCAGTCACCAGACAGATTGATTGGAGACGGTGTCGTTCCGATCATCAGTGCTCATCGCCCTGACGTCAGAACAGAACGACTTGTCAAAGCCACGCATTCCGGAATCCTGCAAAACGCAGAAGCTGCAGCCGAGCTAAAATGCATCCTCTTGCAGTGATCAGTCTGGATCACTCTGCAATTCTCCCGAATCGGCTACAACTCCGCTTTGAACACAGGACTCCTGTTGTTTCTCCGCTGAAAGTTGTGCCATGCCGAACTCCAGTATTCCTCGTCGGACATTTCTCGGTGCCAGCCTGAGTATCGCTGCTGCAACGGCGACACACAGCGTTCTGGCAAATTCGCTGGATCAGCCCGACGATCTGGAGATCATTGACTGCCATACGCATTTTTATGACCCGACGCGTCCTGAAGGGGTCCCATGGCCATCTCCGGGTTCGTCGCTGTATCGAACCGTACTTCCTAAACATCTGCGGGAATTGAAGCAGTATCGCAAAATCACTGGTACTGTGATCGTCGAAGCAAGCCCTCTGGTTGAAGACAACGCCTGGCTGCTGGATCTGGCCAAAGAAGATCCATTTATCGTTGGCATCGTCGGAAATCTGATGCCGGGGAAAGATGAGTTCGCAGGACACCTTGATCGCTTCGCCAGTAATCCTCTGTTCCGTGGCATTCGGGTTTCTTCGAAAACAGTGACTGACCTGCTGAACTCTGCATCACTGGATGATCTCAAAAAGATGCTCGACAATGATCTGTCATTGGATGTTAACGGAGGCCCTGATACTCCCGGCATCGTGGCACAACTGGCCGAAAAACTTCCCGCACTCAGAATTGTTCAGAACCACATCGGCAATGTACGCATTACGGCCGATCCTCCACCTGCCGACTGGAAAGCTGGAATCGAGGCAGCAGCGAAGTACGCCAATGTTTTCTGCAAGATTTCAGCACTGGTTGAAGGAGCATCACGCGATGGACAAAAGGCTCCTGCGGAAATGAGCTTCTATAAGCCCTACATCGATGTTGTCTGGAACGCCTTTGGTGATGATCGTGTGATTTACGGAAGCAACTGGCCGGTCTCCGAGAATGCCGCCGACTACGAAACGCTGCAGAGAATCGTCATGGAATATGCGGCTGAACGTGGCGACGAGGCGACCGCAAAGTTCTGTTCAAAGAACGCGGCTCGTGCCTACAAGTGGATCTCTTCCGAAGCATAACCTCAAGCCCGGTCATGCAATCTTCCTTCCGGCCGGTTATGCTGATCACTCCCAAACCCGATTCCATATCGATCTGAAACGATCAACGTCAGATCGAATTCAGCTCTTGTGTCAGGAAGTTTGCATGCTTCGCTATGGTATTGTTGTGTATTTGATCTGCATGACCTTTCCGTCGGTCAGTGCAGCGGCGGATTGGCGACAGTTTCGTGGGCCAAATGCCAGCGGAGTGACCAATGACGCGAACGCACCAACCAATTGGAGCGAGAATGAAAACTTGCTGTGGCAAACGGACATCCCAGGCGCTGGCTGGTCCAGCCCGATCGTGATCGGCGACAAACTTTTCTTGACGACTGCGGTGACCGACGGACCACAAAACCCGACGAGCGATTATCGCTGGGAGGTCCTGTGTCTGGACTCGAAATCTGGAAAAGTGCTGTGGACAAAAACGGCTCTTGAAGGCAAACCTCGCCTGGAGACTCATCGGGACAACACCTATGCATCTGAAACACCGGTCAGTGATGGGAAGTATGTCGTCGCTTACTTTGGCATGATGGGAATGTTCTGCTACGACCTCGACGGAACACTGATCTGGAAAAAAGACCTGGGGCTTCATCCGATGGCTCAGGATTGGGGAACATCGAGTTCGCCAACCATCCTTGATGGTAAAGTCTTCGTTCAGGTCGACAACGAAGAGGCTTCCTTTGTCGTCGCGATCGATATCAGCACTGGCGATGAAGTCTGGCGACAAGCTCGCGATGAGCGGTCAAACTGGGGATCGGCGATCATCTGGGAAAACAGTCATCGCAGAGAACTCGTCACCGGCGGCGCGAAGGTAAGATCGTATGATCCCAACACAGGCAACTTGCTGTGGCAGGTCGACATTGGCAACGGCGGACTCAACGCGACCCCAACAGCCAGCGGCGATTTGCTGGTCGTGGGACGCAGCGGTCGTGGCGGCACCAGTTTTTATGCGATCAAGAGTGGTACCGACGAACAATTGTCCTCGGCTCTTAGTGGTGATTCAGCGTCTCTGGTTGCATGGAACACGGGCGAATTTGGCCCGAACCGAGCATCGCCATTGATCGTTGACGGAATGATTTATCTGCTCGACGGACGAGGCGGCAAAGCCACGATCGTGGATTCAGCGACGGGGCTCCTCGTGACGCAGGGCCGTATTCCGGAAGCGGGGGAATTCTGGGCTTCGCCATGGTCGAATCAAGGCAAGATCTATTGTCTCGACGCCAGTGGGCAGACCTTCGTAATGCAGTCCGGTCGAACGCTCGATGTGGTCGCAAAGAATGTATTGCCTGTGACTGATAAGGTTCGATTCTGGTCAACACCCGCTTTGGCCGACGGAACGCTGTTTATCCGCTCGAGTAAAACTCTCTACGCGATCGGAAGCAAGTGATCGCATCCTCAGTATGAGGAAGCTGCTAAGCAGAATGAAGACATTGCGGAGATAGTTTGCGTGAAATAAACCCGATTGTCTTACGGCAGATTCATTACGATTTACGGTATTCTTCCCAGCTCTGGGCGGGAAGTGCGTCAGTCTGACCGCGGCGTCTTGAA
>CAIXQV010000119.1 GCA_903921605.1 uncultured Planctomycetaceae bacterium
CAGTCGTGAATCGCCAGGGCGCTGCTGTTCAAAGCCGCGATTCAATCGGTTCAAGAGTGCGAGTCCGTCACGATCACTGTCTGCCGTGACGAAATCAGACTTCGGCAACAGGTCTTCGATGGGAATGTCGCGCTGCGGAAATATGGTGGTCCCTTGAGTGCTCGCGGGCAGAAATGCCGACGACCAGTTCTTTGGGCCGTTTGATGGATAGCCTCGATGATCAGGCAGCACAACGAACGCTGGCAGGTTGTCGTTCATCGAACCAAGGCCGTAGCTGATCCACGCTCCCATACCTGGAAAGCCTGGATTCTGAAAGCCGGTCGCCTGCAGAAACGTCGCTTGAGAATGCACGCCGGTTTTGCCGACGACGTTATGAATAAACGCCATCTCATCGACGACGTCACCAAGCGGCGCGACAACATCGCTGAGCATCTTGCCGCTTTGACCATACGGCCTGAACTTGAACGGCGACTTCATCCAAGGGCCAAGCCCATTCTGAAACGCTTCGACATGCTCACCAAAATCAGACGCTTCGCCATGGTGTTTTTCGAGCGCCGGCTTATAGTCCCACAGGTCTAAATGCGAAGCGGCTCCGGACATAAACAGCTGCAGGATTCGCTTAGCCTTCGCCGGTCGATGCAGGGTCTTCAACGTGCCTCCTGAACCAACATCCGTTGCACCTGCTGCGGTTGCGGTCAGTCCGTCCGCTTGCAACATGGAAGCCAGTGCCAGTGCACCAAAGCCATGTGCGGAATGCGAGAGAAAATCACGTCGATGGATCATGGCAACTTCCTTCAATGCAGAACGCGCAAGAGTTAGTCAACATAGACGAACTCGCTAAGGTTGAAGAGGACTCGGCACAAGTTGTCCATGCCGTGCTTGTCAGCGTAGGTGGTCAATTCGGTGAGTTCGCTTTGCGTTGGTGATCGGCCAGAGATGAGTTGAAAGGCGCGAGTGACTTGTTCAGGCAGCGATGATGCTTCTGCGGAAATTCTGCTCGCGAAGTATTTCGACATCGTCAGCGAAAAGCTGTTGTTGAGCAGCGAGAGTGCCTGAAGCGACGTCAGCGTTTCGTTGCGCTGGGGTGTACTTTGAGAAGAGTCTGCACAGTCGAGCGTCGTCATGTACGGGTCGGGCTGCGAACGGACGATGAAACGATAAATCGCACGGCGGTGCGAGGCTGGGTCGTCAGGATCGAACTTGTGGTATTCGTAATGCGGTGAGTGTTCGGGCCGCTCGAGCGAGAATAGATAATAACCGGGGCCGCCCATTTTCGTGTCAAGCTTGCCGCTGACGGCGAGCATTGTGTCGCGTATTTCTTCGGCTCCGAGTCGTCGGCGGTTCATGCGCCAGAGGAAGCGGTTGTCGGAATCGATCGCGCTGTTGGATGCGTTGTGAACCGAGGATTGCTGGTACGTCGCACTGGTCACGATCAGTCGATGCAGCTTCTTAAATGATTGACCGTTGTCTCGAAATTCCGTCGCCAACCAATCGAGTAATTCGGGATGAGTAGGCGGCGTTCCCATACGTCCGAAATCATTGGGTGTATCTACCAATCCTCGACCGAAATGATGCTGCCAAATGCGATTGACGATCGAACGCCAGGTCAGCGGATGATCGATTCGAGTGATCCATCGAGCGAGCGCTGCGCGACGGTCGCCTTCGGTGTGATCCGGCAGCAGGTTGAAGTGACCGGCTTCCGTGAGCGATAAATCCGAACTCACTAGAATCGGCAGGGTTCCCGGTACCGACGGTGCCAGCGGTTGCAGCACATTGCCCCGATGCAGCAGGTGGATCGCACGCGGCGTGCCGTTAGTCGGACTGAAAGAACCCATTGGTGCGAAGTGCATTGCAGCCGCATAAACCAACTTACCTGAGGGCAAAGCTTTGAGCTGGCTCTCCAGCGACGCGATCTCCTTGCCAAGCCGTTCGCGTTCCGCAGTTCGCTCGGCAGTGGTGATGCGATCCAGAATGACTTGCCGCTGCTTTTGAGCTTCTGCCAGTTGCGTGATTGCAGCTTCGTCACCGGCGCTTGCCCAGATGCCGTCGGTAAGATTCGACTTTCTCCAGCGATCCGGTGCCTCGACCGAATCCAGTGACGTCACCGCTGACTGCATCGCCACGTTGTTGCCAGCCTGATCGAACACCTGAAGTTCGGCCAGCGCCAGAATGAAATCATTCTGTCGCGGAGCAAGCTTGGTGGCGGTGACGCGTACGAATCGAGCTTTAGTATTCGTAAGCTCGAATTCATAAGGCACAAGCCCAGGATTCGTGACATCCTTCGCAGTGGCATCGTGCAGTGTCGTGTCGCTGGCCGTTAAGCCGCCAGAAATCTTAAAGCGAGCTGGAAAGCCGAAGCCCGCGCCAATGTTGTTGAATTCGTCATGACAAGGCCGTAGCACGATCTTCGAAATGTCAACCTCACGCCCCAGGTCAATCTGCACCCATTTTTCTACGTCTTGTTTCGGAGCGATGCCGCTGTGATAGCCGAACTGGGGTCGCGTGGCGGCGGGAGCGGCCCTGAGTTGCAGTTCTTCGATTTGCTTCTGGAGTGCGACTAACTCCGGCCCGCCGTCCTTCTGAATGGCCGCATTCAAAGTCGTGAGTGCGGCACGAGTTGACTTCAATTGATCGGCAAGTTGAAGACGCTGCTTCTCGATCTGAGGGTCAAGGTCATAAATCCGCTCTGCGCGATCGACCGCTGCGAAGACCGACTGCAGGTTGTAGTAGTGCGTTTGGGTAAAGGGATCAAACTTATGGTTGTGGCACTGGCAGCATTGAATCGTCACCGAGCAAAACGTATTCATCGTGTTGCTGACCA
>CAIXQV010000120.1 GCA_903921605.1 uncultured Planctomycetaceae bacterium
ATGGAAGACTGCTTCACGCTGCTGCATTTCCATCTGGGCAGTCAGATCACCAATATCCGTCAGGTCAAAGCGGCCCTGAACGAAGCGGCTCGAGTTTATACCGAACTCGCTGGTCGCGGCGCTGGTCTGAAATACCTGGACGTGGGTGGTGGCCTTGGGGTTGACTACGACGGTTCCCAGACGAACTTCGAATCCAGCATGAACTATACGCTGGAAGAATACGCTCGCGACGTGGTTTACACGATTCAAACCGTGTGCGACGAAGCCAACGTGCCGCATCCGAATATCATCTCGGAGAGTGGTCGAGCGATCTCGGCGTTTCACAGCGTACTTGTCTTCAGCGTGCTGGGTGTTTCACAGCAGGGCGAAAACACTTCTGAAGCCGCTCTCGCTCCACCAGAAGATGCTGAGCAGGCGTTGCATGATCTGTATCAGGGATACAAAGGTCTGACTCAGCGAAATATCCTGGAAACGTACCACGATGCTCAGACAGCCATCGACACCGTGATGACTCTGTTTAACACGGGCTACGTCTCGTTGGAACAACGTTGTCTGGCTGAGAATATTTATTTCACGCTGTGCCATAAGATCTGGCAACTTGCCGGCACAATGGAGTACGTTCCGGAAGAACTCGAACGGCTCGATAAAGTTCTCTCGGACAACTACTTCTGTAACTTCTCCCTGTTCCAGTCCTGTCCGGATTCATGGGCGATCAAGCAATTGTTCCCTGTGATGCCAATTCATCAGCTGGATCAGCGTCCGACGCGGCATGCTGTACTGAGCGACATCACATGCGACTCGGACGGAAAGATTGATCAGTTCATCGATCGCCGTGACGTACGCCGGACTCTGATGCTGCATGAATTCGACGGATCACCTTACTATTTGGGCATCTTTCTGATCGGAGCGTATCAGGAGATCCTTGGCGACCTCCATAACCTTTTTGGTGATACCAACGCCGTTCACGTGGATGTTTCTTCGACCGGCGAAGTGGTGCTCGATACAATCATCAAGGGAGAAACGGTCGCGGAGGTTCTGGACTATGTGCAGTTCCGCGGTCGTGACCTGATCAATCGTCTTCAGGCTGCCGTCGAAGTCGCAGTTCGCGAAAATCGAATCGACCATGTTCAGGCCGGCCAGTTCGTGAAGTTCTACGAAGAAGCGCTCAACGGTTATACTTATCTGGAAGAACCAGACGGAGAATAACGGCTGTTGTCCGCAAGGATCATGACAAAACCAGGACAGGCGTCCTGCCGTTGTTCTCTTTGATCGCGGATATCTCTTCGGGAGCCAGTCCCGGTTTTGTCAGGTGTTCGACATTACGGTGAGCCTATGCAACGACCTCGCAGCGGTGGTGGCTGGAAAGCCATTCGATACAGTCTTCAACTCGCACAACGAGTTGGCTGGTGGAACATGTGGAAAGCCATGCGTTCCAAAAACACCTGCAAGACCTGCGCGGTCGGCATGGGCGGACAGCTTGGTGGCATGGTCAATGAAGGCGGCCATTTCCCGGAAGTCTGTAAGAAGTCTTTCCAGGCGATGGCCTCCGACATGCAGGGCGCGCTGCGGAAGGAATTCATCGAAGGCACCAGCCTGAATCATCTGCGGGCGATGACGCCTCGACAGCTGGAGACATCCGGTCGAATCAGCGAGCCGCTCTACCTCGCCAAAGGTGCGACAGCGTACAAAGTCACAACCTGGGAACATGCGATCTCAACGCTTGCAGATCGCATGAAGGCTGCTGGTCCGGAACGCAGCTTCTTCTATGCCAGTGGTCGCGCCTCGAACGAAGCCGGTTTTTTGTTCCAGATGCTGGCTCGACTGTTTGGCACAAACTACGTCAATAACTGCTCCTACTATTGTCATCAGGCCAGCGGCGTCGGCCTGGGAATGTCGATCGGCACCGGGGCTGGTACGGTTCGCCTGGAAGATCTGGAGAAGACCGATCTCTATCTGTTGATCGGCGCGAATCCATCATCCAATCATCCTCGATTGATGCGTTCGCTGATGGAGATTCGTCGACGCGGTGGCAAAATCATCGTGATCAATCCGATGAAGGAACTGGGGCTGACCAGCTTTCGAGTTCCCAGCGACGTGCGCAGTTTGCTGTTCGGAACGGAGATCGCCAGTCAATACGTCCAGCCGCATATCGGTGGCGACCTTGCTTTGCTGAGCGGGATCGCGAAGGATGTTGTCGAACGATCAGGGCATGACACAAAGTTTGTCGCCGAACATACCGAAGGATTCGAAGACTTCCTGAAGTCGGTGCAGTCCACGTCGTGGGATGCGATCGTCGCTCAGAGCGGTGTTGATCGAGAAACGATTCGAAAGATTGCCGATCAGTATTGTAAGGCGAAGAATGTCGTCATTGGCTGGTGCATGGGGATTACTCATCATCTGCATGGCACTCGCAATGTCCACGCCATCGCCAATCTGGCACTTCTTCGCGGAATGGTCGGACGTACCAACGCCGGTTTGATGCCGATTCGCGGACACAGCAACGTGCAGGGACTGGGAACCGTCGGTGTGACTCCAGCCTTGAAGCAGAACATGCTCGAGAGATTCGAAAAGACTCTGGGCATCGAGGCTCCAAAGTCACCGGGCTATGACACGATGGCCTGTATGGATGCTGCGTATCTCGGCAAAATGGATTTCACGCTGCAACTGGGTGGGAATCTTTACGGCAGCAACCCGAATGCTCGGCGAGCATTCGATGCGATGCAGAAGATCAAAACGATCGTCTACATGTCGACCACGCTGAACACAGGTCATGCCTGGGGCACGGGTGAGGAGACATTCATTCTGCCGGTTCTGCCGCGTGATGAAGAGCCGCAGACGACGACTCAGGAATCGATGTTCAGCTATGTGCGTCTGAGCGACGGTGGGCCGTCACGACATCAGAATGCTCGCAGCGAAGTCTCAATTCTGGCTGATATCGGCCAGAAGATCTTTGCTGGAGATAACCGGCTGGACTGGTCAAAGATGCAAAGTCATCAGGCCATTCGTGAGTTGATCGCAGATCTGATTCCCGGCTACGAAGACCTGAAATCGATTGGTGGAACAAAGACGGAATTCCACGTGCCGGGCCGAGCCGTCACGGGCTACAAGTTTCCAACTCCTTCCGGCAAGGCGAAGTTCATTCCCACGGCGCTTCCGGAAAACAATCTCTCCGGCAATCAGCTGCGGTTGATGACGATGCGTTCGGAAGGACAATTCAACAGCGTCGTTTATGACGAAGAAGATCTCTATCGAGGTCAGGAGCGTCGAGATGTCGTGCTGATGAATCGTGACGATATCGTTCGCCTGGGATTCAAGCCCGAACAGCGCATTCGGATCCGCAGTGAAGCGGGTGAGATGCGTTACATCCTCGTTCGCGAGTTCGACATCCGGGCCGGAAATGTGGCGATGTATTATCCAGAATCGAATGTGCTGGTTCCATCAGCCGTCGATCCGCTGTCAAAGACGCCCGCCTTTAAGTCCATTGCTGTGACTCTGGACGCGGAGCCTGATTGATCCTCGAACGTCTGCACAATTCACTAATTAAAGATCATCATGAAAGCCGTTCGATTTGCAACTCCGGGGTCACCCAGTGAAGTCTTGACGACTGAATCCATCGAGAAGCCTCGTCCGGCGTATGGTGAAGTACTTGTCCGTATGCTGGCGGCCCCGGTGAACCCATCGGACCTGATGTTTGTTCGAGGTCACTACACGATCCCAGCTCAGTGTCCTGCAACGCCGGGTTTTGAAGGTGTTGGTGTCGTGGAAGACTCGGGCGGTGGCCTAAAGGGAAGACTGTTTCGCGGAAAACGAGTCGTCGTTTTAAACAAAAAGGGTGGCAACTGGGCTCAATATGCTGTCGTTCCAGCCGGCCAGGTGATTCCCATCAGCGGCAGCTTGTCTCTGGAACAGGCGGCCACATTTTTTGTGAATCCTGCGACAGCCTGGGTAATGACTCGCGAAGTTTTGAAGGTGCCGCAGGGAGCCTGGCTGCTGCAGACCGCCGCTGGCTCCGCGTTGGGCCGGATGATTATTCGTCTGGGCAAACACTGCGGCTTTCGAACGCTGAACGTTGTTCGTCGCTCATCGACGGCCGAAGAACTACGTCGACTTGGGGCCGATCATGTGGAAGTCTTTGATGACTCAACTGATCCCGCCGCACTGACGGATCGGATTCGAGCTGTCGTGGGACCTGAAGGACTGAAGTATGCCGTTGATGCGGTCGGCGGCGAAACCGGTTCGGCCGTCATTCGCAGCCTTGGTCTGGATGGACGAATGCTGGCGTTTGGCACACTGAGCGGGCAGCCTTTGCAGTTTTCTCCACGCACGCTGATGACAGTGGAAAGCCGCGTTGAAGGTTTCTGGCTGGGCAACTTCATGAATAAGACCGGCCTGTTGTTTAAGCTCGGGCTCGTTCGAAAACTCACGAACCTGATTCAGTCCGGAGTACTCAGTTCAGAAATCGCGCAAACATTTTCACTGGATGATGTGCGTCAAGCAGTGATGTCGGCGGAAGATTCTTCGAAGCTTGGTAAGACGCTGTTGCGGATCGCTGAGTGATCGTGTCAGCTCACTGCGGCCGATGTTTCACGACATCGGCTTTGCTTTCGATGAGCCCTGCAACAGCCAGCAATGTCGCTTCATCATAGAGACCCGATGTCAGCGTACAGCATAGCGGCCTTGCCTGAGGCTTCACGTCGGCCATCATGACGGGCAGTGTCATACACGGATGGCCGGTCAGATTGGCGATACCCAGATCGTCACCGCCGATGTAAAGATCGACGGACGTAAACACACGAGCCATCTGTTTCATCAGTTCGAATCTTGCTCGCGATGCCTGAAGGTAGTCGACGGCCGAAACGAAATGGGATGCTCGAAAAATGTCGCCCCACGAATTCAGGCCTTCAGTGTTCCCTGTCCGAGTTAACGGCTGAAAAATGCAGGCCGCTTCAACATCCAGCATGCTGCTCAAAGGTGAATCCGGAATGCCGCGAGGCAGTTCAATCTCGACGATGGTAGCTCCCAGTTCTTTGAGAATATCCAGAGCCGCCTGATCGGGTGGTGACGTGTCGCAATTGGTGACTCGGCCAATTCGCAGTTTGGAAAGGTCCGCTTTGACCGGCCAGTGAAACCACCGATCGACTGTCGTCGGATCCGCATCATCGCGACCATGAATCGCCGCAAGAACGGCGCCGCAGTCATCGGCTGTGCGGGCCATCGGACCAATTTTGTCCATGGTCCACGATAAAGCCATGCAACCTGCGCGGGAAACGCGGCCAAAGGTTGGACGCAGACCAACGACTCCGCAACGACGGCCAGGAGAAACAATGCTGCCCAACGTTTCACTGCCGATGGCAAAGGGCACCAACCCCGCAGCAACGGCTGATGCCGAACCCGCCGACGAACCGCTGGAACCTTGTTCGAGATTCCACGGGTTCTTTGTTTGTCCATTAAACCACTTGTCGCCCATCGCCAACGCACCCAACGACAACTTGGCAACCAGCACAGCTCCTGCTTCATCAAGTCGTTGAGCAACACGGGCATCCGTTACAAACTGCTGCTCTCGAAATTGCGTCGCGCCCCAGGTGGTGGGATAGCCGGCGACGGAAATAAGATCTTTGGCTCCCCATGGTATTCCGTGCAGAGGGCCACGATCATGTCCGGAAGCCAGCTCTTTGTCGGCTCGCTCTGCCTGCTTCATGGCGAGATCTCTGGTCAGAGTAACCACGCAATTGAGCGTTGCATTTTTCTCCTCCAGAATCTTCAGACAATGCTCGGCCAGTTGAACAGCAGTAAGCTGTTTGGCTCGCAGGCGGCTTCCCAACTCACGAATCGTCAGGAATGAAAGATCGTCTGACGCTGCCAGCTCTGTTTTCTCTGGACGGCCCTTCTCCGAGCTATCTTCGCCGGCGTCCAGTAACCACGGCGGCATTGCTGAGGCACGCACTTTGACAGCAGGATCAGCCATCTCAGGGTCAAACCGGAACGATGGCAATGAATCGTACTGAATAGGAATCTTCTGAATCTGCTCGGCATCGTCTCGAGCACCGTTGAGCCGTCCTGTCAGAGCAGTTCGCTGCTCGTCGGTCAACGTGATGCCAGCCACCCATTCAGCGTGAGTGATCTGTTCCAGGCTCAACCCGGCTTGTTTGGCGACTTCATCCGACAGTGCTCGCTGGAAAGTGGCGGTGCCGATACCAATCAGACTGAGTGTTTCCAGAACACGACGACGATCAACTCGGGACATCTTGGAG
>CAIXQV010000121.1 GCA_903921605.1 uncultured Planctomycetaceae bacterium
GGTGGCGAGTTTCCATTCGTCTATCAGCCGGGACAGTTCATCAACATTCAGCTGATGATTGACGGCAAGCGAATTAACCGATCGTATACGCTGGCTTCATCGCCGACTCGCGCTGATGCGTGCGAACTTTCCATCAAACGCGAGCCTATGGGATTGGCGTCGCGGTTCATCCACGAAACCTTCAAAGTGGGTGATGTTCTGAAGGTATCGGGTCCGTCAGGCAAGTTTACTTTCACTGGTGATAATGCCTCCGGAGTTGTCTTGATCGCCGGTGGTGTGGGCATCACGCCGGTGATGTCGATATTGCGATATCTTACCGATCGAGCATGGACGGGCAACATCCACTTCCTGATCGTTGCGAAGACGGAACAGGATCTGATCTTTCGGGACGAACTTCGATGGCTTCAGAGTCGGTATCCTAACCTGCACGTCTGCATCACGTTGACTCGCCCGGATTCAAACACCATGTGGACAGGTGATCGAGGTCGTGCGACGGCTGAGTTGTTCAATCGCTTCGTTCCCAATCTGACTCAGCTTCCAGTCTATCTTTGTGGCCCAAACGAAATGATGGACGCCACTACAGGACTGCTTACCACGCTCGGCGTACCTTCTTCAAAGATTCATACCGAAGCCTTCGCCGGGAACAAATCTTCTGTATCAAATGGTGAGGGTGAAACCGCATCGGCGAGTGATTCCGCCCCGACGACATCCCGAGCAACGCCGCCGTCGATAACGATGCCACCTGCAAAGGGCGGCACTGCAACCATCCGCTTTTCGCGTTCCGGCAGCTCAACTCAGGTTGACGCCGATACCACGATTCTGGAAGCCGCCGAATCCGTCTCAATCGAAATCCCGTATGAATGCCGCTCCGGCATCTGCGGTCAATGCAAAACGAGACTCCTCGAAGGCATAGTGCAGATGGACTGTGAAGACGCCCTTAGCGCCACAGAGAAAGCTGCCGGCTTCATCCTCGCCTGCCAGGCTCGCCCACAGTCGCACGTCGTCGTTGACGTATAGCCAGTTCAAAGGGAATTGACTCGCAGGTGCTTCAGTTGACGCATCTCGCGGCCATTCGTGTCGATGCGAAAGCCTCCCGGCATAAGCCGCTGAGAATTCAAGCCATGCTGCACGTTTGTTGCAGTCGTCAATAGGAAAGAAATTCTCGGAAATCGAGAGTAAGGCGTGTAGATCCTGCCGCGTCAGAGACACATGGAGCAAGTCGCTCAGCAACTGACGAGGCTAAAGAAAATGTCACATGAATCTCAGCAATCCCGGCACGCTTTTTTTTCAACTCAATCGTCCGCTGGTGTATTCGGCGTTTTGAAACCGGCTATCAGCGGCTGGCTGCAATTCGGATTCTCGGGCGTTCTGGTTTCCATCAGAACGATGAAGTTTTCACGTGACAGAATCAAAGGGATCCGCTCGTTTCTGGAGAACAGTCCGCTGGTCTCCGGGACGGCTCAGTGGCTTGGGATTCAGGACCTTTCGAACCTGCTTAGATGCCTGGATATCCTAAAAGGATTCCTGGTCGACCTCCGCGAGTGGATCCCGAGACGGCTGCTGATCGGGCACAGTTCAACCATCGGTACCGTTACTGTGGCTCTGGTGTTTCTAGCTGCTGCACCAAAAGCCTGGCTGGTTGTTCCGGGCGAGTTGCCCTGTCCTGTTGTTCCTTTGCAACTTGCATTGAACAGCATCGTACAGCATGCAGCTTCGCTTTGGTCGCTGAGTGAGACTGTGGCGAGGCAGAGTGCGGTCAGCAACTAAGGATGAGCAGGGCACGTCATGTCGCATTTAAACAAAATGAAACATCGCGTTCTCGACCTGGAAGTTATCTGAAAAGCGTCCATTCGTCCGTAACAACAAAGCAACAACGTTAGTAGGAGTTAGTCATGATCTTCGGTCGGTCAAAATTCGTCGCGATTACTTCTATCGCACTTCTCGCTGCAGCTGTGGAGACTGGAACTGTTGTCCGTGTTCAGTCTGCGAATGGAAGCGAGAAGAATGGGAAGCCAGCGGCTGTTGTCGAGCTATTCACATCTGAAGGCTGCAGCAGTTGTCCACCGGCTGACGAGAATCTTCAACGCATCTCGGAGTTGGCAGTGGAAGGACTCAATGTCATACCGCTCTCATTCCACGTTGACTATTGGAACGGACTCGGTTGGACCGATCCGTTCAGTCAGAAGGGGTTCTCTGAACGGCAGCAGGACGATGCTGTCGCGATGAAACGAAAAGGCGTCTACACGCCGCAAATGATTGTGAACGGAGTCTACGAATTCAATGGGGCGAGCAAAGATCTCTCCGACAAAGCCATCGGATTGGCGCTGGATAGGGTTGTCAGGCACAGCATTGATCTCAAGGTCGCAGATCCTGGAAGTGGCTCAGTTGGTCTCCCGCTGAGTTATCGAGTTGCATCACTTTTGTCCGATGCCAGTGATGACTCTGAGTACGTTCTGAACGTGGCTATCGTAACGGACACAGAAACAGTGGATGTTCCGCGCGGAGAAAACGGTGGACGTAAGCTGTCACATGTTTGGGTGGTTAAGAGTCTCGAAACTCGCCCACTGAAAGACGGGACAGGTACTGTCGAGGTAGATGCGGCACTCGTGCAAAAGAATCACACCCGACTTGTCGCTTACGTTCAGTCAAAGACCACTCGGGAAATCACTGGTGCGTCAGTGGTTGAGCTTTGATTGCTCATTTCCGCAAACTGCCGATAGCGAAACATTTTCATGAATTCTTCACCCATTCTGATTATCGAAGATGATCCTAAAACGTTGCTGCTTATTCAGAACTATCTGCGAGAAGAGTCCTTTGCGACAGTTTCAGCTTCTGATGGGCAGTTGGGTTTGGAATTGTTTCGTGCCAGCAGGCCACAATTGGTAATCCTGGATGTAATCCTGCCCAGAATCGATGGCCTGAGGATCTGTGAAGAAATACGACGGGAGTCAAATGTTCCGATTTTGATTCTGTCTGCGCGTGCCGCAGAAGTGGATCGAGTTCTGGGGCTGGGGTTGGGTGCTGATGATTTCGTTGCGAAGCCTTTTAGCCCACGTGAATTAGTGGCCCGTGTCAAAGCGCTATTGCGACGATCGCAGGTGCTTTCCTGTCCCCGCCCCTCAGCAGGGATCGAATTCTGCGGATTGACTTTCGACATCAAAAAGCGTCGATTTGCCCTCAATGGAAACTCACTCGAGCTGACGCCAATAGAATTCACTCTTCTGTCAACGCTTTTCAATTCGCCCGGTCGAGTTTTCCTCCGGCGTGAAATGCTCGACCGGTTGTATCCAACCGGCGTGCTTGTTGTCGACAGAGTCATTGATGTGCGTATAGGAAAACTTCGGCAGAAGATTGGGGATGATCCCGACAAGCCGACATACATCCACACTGTTCGCGGTACTGGATATCGTTTTTCCGATTTTGCGTAGTCTGTTGTAATCTGAGAATTAATGAGATTGATCTGTAAACTTCCCATCTACAAGCGACGCTACACTTTGGAGACCAACAGCAGGTGCAATCTCGCATTTGTCACGTTAGTGAGGCGGAAGCAGCCTCAGGAGTTTTCAATGTCGTCCTCCAGGTACCCACTTCTGTTTCAGTTTAATACTCGTGTTTGTCTTCAGGAGCTTGCTGGTCATCTTGGACGGCCGGTGACTCTGAAGGACATCCCGGAGGAGCTTCTTGATCTTCTGGAAACAAATGGCTTCAACTGGTTCTGGTCACTTGGGGTCTGGACCACGGGAGCAGCAGCACGAGAGATCTCAAGAACCAATCCGGTCTGGCGCGAGGAGTGCAAGAAGGATCTTCCGGATCTGGAAGAGTCGGATATTTGCGGGTCTCCATTTGCCGTTTGCGCCTATGAAGTTCATCCGGATTTTGGTGGCCGGGCCGCGTTGGCGCACCTTCGGAAACGGCTTGCTCAGCGCGGTATTCGACTCATGACCGATTTCGTTCCTAATCATACGGCTCCGGATCATCCGTGGGTCGTGGAACATCCTGAGTACTACGTAAACGGGATTGAATCCGATCTCGAAGCTGAGCCACAAAACTATGTTCAGGTCGTGACGAAGCACGGACCGCGAGTACTGGCGCACGGCAGGGATCCTTATTACGGCGGATGGGTTGACACTCTGCAACTCAACTACCGCTGCAAAGAACTTCATGACATCCAGCGGCAAGTCCTGCATAACATCGCGGATCAATGTGATGGCGTGCGTTGCGATATGGCGATGCTCCTGCTGCCAGACATTATCGCCAAAACATGGGGAAACAAATCTGTTCCTGCAGATGGAATTGCACCGACCGAAGTTTGCTTCTGGCCGGAGGCTATTCAGTCCGTGCGACGTCAGCATGCGGACTTTGTCTTCATGGCTGAGGTCTATTGGGATCTCGAATGGGAGTTGCAGCAGCAAGGCTTTGATTTCACTTATGACAAGCGGCTCTATGACCGCATGTTGTCATTCGACGGTGGAGCGGTGCGAGACCATCTCATGGCTGATCTTCTGTTTCAGCAACGCTGTTGTCGCTTTCTTGAGAATCACGACGAGCCACGTGCCGCGTCGATGTTCTCAAGGCCTCAATACCTTGCGGCAGCGACAATAACCTATCTTTCGCCCGGCCTTCGTCTATTTCATGAAGGACAGTTTGAAGGGCGTAAGCATCGAGTTTCTATGCACATCTCCAGGCGTGCTGCGGAGACTCCAGATCCAGCGATTCAGGAACTTTACAAGAGCTTGCTGACTTGTCTCCGATCAAAAGCGTTTCGTGAAGGATCATGGTCGTTGCTGGAGTGTATTCCTGAATGGGAAGCCAATCCGACGTTCCGCCAGTTTGTTTCATTCTCCTGGGAACACTCAGATGAACGCTGGTTGATCTCCGTGAACTACGGACCGGGATCCGCTCAGACGTTTGTGAGGTTACCATGGGCGGATTTGAATGGACGCCACTGGACTCTAAACGATCAACTGACGCAAGAGAGCCTTGTGCGTGATGGAGATGATCTCGCTGAGCACGGTCTCTATCTCAACGTTCCTGCGTGGCACGTGCATATCTTCCTGATGACGGAAAGTGCTGAGCAAGCTACCTGACAGCATTCTGTTTCGAGTGAATGTGTTGCTCTCGGAAGAATCGTCCATTCAACGACGAGAGTTCCAGTCGTGCTCAGATAGCCAACACGATGCATTTGAAGACACACCGTGTCCTGGTGCTGGTGGACCCGCGCTCCGCTTGTCACATCCTACGCACAGAGAAACTCCCCAGGCGTCGTCGTGCTGCTCCGACAGTTGTTTCGACGCCTGTCCTAAGCATAGGCGAGTTCCGAATATGCGTACCCCATCTTTCGACGCAGCGTGTACTCCTGCTGAAGCATGTCTTTGACAAGCTCCAGTGAAACAGTTCGCAGATCGACGTTTGCCTGAACGAGCGCATCAAAGACCGCCTGCCCAGCGCTGGACTCAAATAATTGACGCTCAAGCTGAAGACTGCTGATGTTCATTGCTTACTCCATCGATCACTGACTCAGGCAGCAGAGACTTCGTGCGGAGCTCTGTACTTCAGCCGAAAAAAAACGCACCACGTATCAGGCAAGTTGAATTCGTCGTCAGGTGGGGCCTCAAACCGGCGTGGGAAACCATTCCGGGTTGATCATGGATTAAGCCTTGTGACACTGATTGACTGCTTCTTATTCGACTTTTCTGCGGAACATCCTTCTGACGCAACAAGTGATGCATTTCTTACCTCGAATTTGGCCGGAATGCAGTTCTCCCGTGCACAGCCATTTCACGTAAGACAACTTGTGGCAACGACGTCTTAATGCCGTTGACGTTTGTTTTCAGGTTTGGTGGTGAGTGAGGAAACTACAATGTTACGTAAACGACTTTTGTCTGTTCTGTGTGTTGCATTGAGCGTCGGCTCACTTCAAGTCTTTCGATCGCAGGAACAAATTAAAAGCGAGGCGAACGAGATGGTTCCCCAGCAGTTCGTTCAGACTGCTGTGTTTGCCGGTGGCTGTTTCTGGAGCATAGAGCGTACGTTCGAAAAACTTCCGGGTGTTATCAAAGTTGAATCCGGCTACACCGGTGGTCGGTTGAAGAATCCAACGTATAAGGACGTCTCGCATTCTGATACCGGTCACGTGGAAGCGATTCAGGTAACCTATGACTCACGTCGAATCGCATACAACGATCTCCTCGAGGTCTTCTGGCGAAATGTTGACCCTACAGATAATGGTGGTCAGTTCGTCGACCGAGGGGTTCCTACATTCCCGTGATCTTCGTTTCAGGGGAAGAACAACAGCAGACGGCTGAAGCATCCAAGGGCAACCTTGAGAAGTCCGGAAGATTCAAACGACCAATCAAAACGTCGATTCGTCTGGCCGGCGTGTTTTATCCAGCTGAAGAATATCACCAGGATTTTTACAAGAAGAATCCTGTTCGATACGAAGCTTGTCGTCTTGGATCGGGCCGTGAAGATTTCATCAACGAAGTTTGGGGCGCCGATCGCAACTACATGGTTCCCGAGAAAAATGGGGAGATGACAATGACATCAGCCAGGGGCGAAGACCGAGAATACACGAAACCGTCCGATGCCGTATTGCGAACAACTCTGACGGCAATTCAATACAAGGTGACTCAGCAGGAGGGCACCGAGCCCCCGTTCGACAATGAGTACTGGAACAATACGGCCGATGGAATCTACGTCGACGTTGTTACCGGGGAGCCGTTGTTCAGTTCACGTCACATGTTCAAATCTGGAACAGGATGGCCGTCGTTCTATCGTCCTATCAGTGAAGGCAGCGTTGTCGAAAAGACGGACGGTCATCTTTTTATGCAGCGGACGGAAGTTCGTTCGAAGCACGGCGATTCTCATCTGGGGCATGTCTTTGATGATGGGCCGAAGCCAACCGGACTGCGTTATTGCATGAATTCCGCAGCCCTGCGTTTCGTGCCCGCAGACGAACTTGAGTCGCAGGGGTATGGCGAGTTTTCAATGATGTTTGCTTCTGCCAAATAGACTGGGGCTCATGTTTCTCTATGAAGACTTCGCGTCAGCGAGAAGATTGAAAGCAGTTCGACCGCTGCGAATCGTCTCGCTGACGTTTCGGTTTGGGCACTAACAAAACCGGTTCAACGCGAAATCATGTACGCGAGCATGGCAGTTGGAAATCCCTGCGATCAATCCTGAATGGATGGCAGAAATTAGCCGGTGGTCGCCGACAGACGCACCACCGGTGACCGAACGCGTTGCAAACTCATCCTGAAGGGATGACAGAAACCACGATTCTGGCACCCATTTCAGGGTGCAATCGCAGGATTCGCCGCAAACCGGTGGTTGGCGCTGCGCTGACCACCGGCTAACTTCCTAAACCGCTTCGCGGTGAATCACAACGACCTCCGTGAAGGCCGAAGCGGAGTTAATACAGCTTCACCCCAGTCGCTCGTGCACTTGATTTCGCGCAGAGCTGAAGCCTACTTCTGAAGGCTTCCCTGACAACTTGAGCCAGCACCTGCCGTGCATCCCAAACAATGACGGGCCGTGGCAATTTTACGATTGCGAATAACCGTCAGAGTGGATTCATTGAGATCGCGAATGTGACCCGGCACTCCGGGCTTTAGTCCTAGTCCCAGCATTTGATTGAAGTCGCAATCGAAAAGGTTGCCCTGCCAATCCACGGAAAGCATCGAGCGACACATAACTCCGTCGAGCGTCGAAGCGTTGAATGCATTCAAGAGCTTGTTCATGTACTCGTCATAACGCCCGGCCGTCAACAGGTCATCAAGAAAACGACTGATGGGCATATTGGTGATGGTGAACAGTTGAGTGAATTCGATTCCGTAACGACTCCTGAGTTCGCGACGATAGTCTGCCTCCAACTTCGCCTGCGAAGGCGGCAGTGAGAATCCAACGGGGTTGTAAACGAGTGACAACGGCAGCGACGAACCCGGCAGACCGTACCCCAGTCGGTTCAATCGTACCAAGGCCTCTATTGATCGCCGGAAGACGTCATTGCCACGCTGCTTATCGACGTTTTCTTCCAGATAACACGGCAGCGATGCCACGATCTCGACCTGATTGGCGGCCAGGAAGTCTGGCAGGTCATCAAACCCAGGTGCGAGCAGGATGGTTAAATTGCAGCGATCGATGATGCGTTTCCCCATCGAGGCGGCTTCGGTCACAAGCCGTCGAAACTGAGGATTCATCTCTGGCGCACCTCCCGTGATATCAAGCGTCAGGATCTGTGCCAGTTTCAAAACTCGAAGACACTCGGATGCGATCTCTTCCGACATGCTCTCGCGACGATCGGGCCCGGCATCGACATGGCAGTGAGTGCATGTCTGATTGCAAACTTTGCCAACGTTGATTTGCAATACGTCGATGCCAGTCGCAGACAGTTCACCAAGGCCGTGTGATGAAAGGACGTCATTAAATCTCGGGATGGATTCATTGGATTCCAGAACTCGCAACTGCTCGCTGGCGAGAGCAAGCAAGCTTTGTCGTTTTGTCAGCGACGCCTGGGCCATATTACGTTCTTTTCGATGTTGAAAAACTAATGATTCAAATTTGCTATGGCGTACTGCCAACGGTTTTTCATGGCAAACGGAAAACCGCAGCCACCCAATCTAGCAACAAACCCCATCTGTTGCGCAGTTAGGTCCGGACGCTTCGGTGGTCGCATTGTATTCGAGTCCCTTGGTCTCCCTCGGATCGCGTAACTGGCTGCGATGGCAGTCAAAGGCGACCGCGTCATCGAGCGCAATAGCTTCCATCGGCTCAATGGGAGTGAATGATCCATCGTATGGCGCTTTGTTCAAGAGCTGGAACGTCTTGTCGCAGACGGCCGTCCGCAAGCCGCGGTGGTAAATATGACCGTCGTCATCTCGAACGGTCTTGAATGGACCTCGATAAACAACGGCTTGTTTGCGTTCAAGGCAAGGACCTTGTTTACCCTTATAAGCCACCACAGTCATCGATCGAAACTCAATTCCCTCAATCGTTTGCCACGGTTCACTTTGACGCTTTGCAATCTGCATCCCATAGAAACCTGCGTCCTGGAACGCTTGCAGAAACTCGTCTTCACGAAACGCGCCGGACAGGCATCCGGACCAAAGCGTCGGGTCCTTGGTCAAATGATCAGGAACGGATTCATCAGATACGATATCACTGATTGCTGCCCGGCCGCCTCGCTTGAGCACTCGAAAGATTTCGGCGAACAATTGACGTCGATCAGCCTGCCGGACAAGGTTCAAGACACAGTTTGAAATCACGCAATCGATTGAGTCGCTCTCAACAAGCGGATGCTCGGCACGCAATTGTTCCTCAAGATTTCTAAGCCGCAGATAGCCCGACGCATCCTGAATCGGAGCTCCATCCAGTTCGCTCTCAAGCTTTTCCAGACTAAGCCGCAAATCCTGAATCAGACCGTACCGGAAATCGACATTCGCAAACCCAACATTGGTGGCAACGGTCGGAGCGTGTTTTCGTGCAAGGGACAGCATCTCACGATTGCAATCCACGCCGATCACTCGGCCAGCGGAACCAACAATCTGCGAAGCGATGAAACAGAGCTTTCCGCCGCCCGAACCAAGATCCAGAACTGTCTCACCCGCATTAATGTATGGAGTCGGATCGCCGCAGCCATAATCTCGTTCAATGATCTCCGCCGGAATCGCCGCCAGATATTCAGCATTTGAATAAGAAACAGGACAGCAAAGTGCAGCTTCGACGGCCTGAGCTGCAGCCGCGTAACGTTCATACACGCTGGATTCTGCAGTGTGAGTTGGATTGGTTGTCGTACTTTCCATGAGAGGTCTTCTTGATTCTGGCGGAAGGAACGTGCGAGTGGTTTCTGTTGAACGCGACTATTTGGTTCAGTTTGATGAAGCAGCTTTCTGATTCTTACGGGCTTTCATTAACGTTTTTGGTCATACAATCCCCTGTCATATTCCAAAAAGCTGAAACGACCAGCCCCGGCCGCCGCAGATTTTTGTGCGTTTCCTTCCGGTCACCATGCTGCGATCTTCTTAAGTCGATGCCAACTATCACATCCGCTGCCACAACAGCTTTGGGTGAGAGAAGCAAGGCCGCAATAAACGCACACCTGCTTGACGTCTATCAGGCTGTTAAATTGGTCACAAGACTGAGCCACAATGCGCTAGCCGCGGGTGTTTTCCTTTTGTTTTCTGACATTTACCCGCAGCCAACGCTTTGCGGCTCGCTAAATCAATAGCTTGAAATGCGATTGAGCGATAGACGCCGACAGATTCTTTGATGCACCAGCCGCAACCTCCTTACTTTAAATTCTCCAGAATCTGGACGTTCTTTCACTACATCACGAATCATTCCGTAATGATTGCGTATGGAGTGCGTCAGAGGAACACTCGCCGGACCTCCTTCCAGGACGAATGGCCTGGCCACGGGTATCAAGCGAGACACTTCTCAAAGCATCAGACTTCTGCACCATGAATCGATTGAATCCATCGAACCCATCAGAAAAAAGTCCCAGCGGCGGATTGAGTGAACCTCAGGAAGGGTCGCCGAAAGTCCGCAAGACGTGGGGGAAGCCAGTTGCACTGGTAGTTGTAGCCGTTATCGCAGCCATCGCGTACTGGCAATTGGGCGACCGATTGTCACTTGACTACCTGGCTCAACGTGAATCCCAATTACGAAGCTTGCAGCGATCTGCTCCAGGACTTGCCGCGTTTGTTGCGATCGGCATTTACGTCGCGGTCACCGGGCTTTCTTTGCCCGGCGCAGCCGTATTGACATTGGTCTTCGGCTGGTACTTTGGATTCGTACAAGGACTCTTCATCGTCAGCGTCGGTTCGACGACCGGAGCGACGGTTGCATTTCTGCTCAGCAGGTATTTCCTTCGAGATTGGGTGCAGCGTTCGATGCAAGCTCGATTAACTGGCATTAACGATGCACTGGAACGTGAAGGCGCGTTTTATCTGTTCACGTTGCGGTTGATTCCCGTCGTCCCGTTCTTTGTTGTCAACGCGGTCATGGGGCTGACCAGGATTCGAGCCACCACGTTTTGGTGGGTCAGTCAGATCGGAATGCTGCCCGGCACCGCCGCATATGTGTATGCCGGCTCAACAGTCCCAAGTCTTGAAGTTCTGGCGAAGGAAGGCGCAGGAAAAGTGCTCAGTTGGCAACTTGTCCTGGGCTTTATCATCCTCGGACTTTTTCCTCTCGCCGTCAAAAAACTCGTTAGCCTTTTCGCGAGTCAGCCAACCACAGAAGAAGTCACATCAACATGAGTTACTTGAAACAGCTTGAACCGCTCGGCCCGTCAAACCAGATCCTGCAATCGAATGTCCATCCACTCGACTGGACGAATCCGACTCCGACTGGGCGTTACAACCTGGTGGTGATCGGCGCAGGAACGGCGGGACTCGTAACGGCCGCGGGGGCTGCGGGGCTTGGAGCCAGGGTTGCCATTATTGAACGCGGCCTGATGGGAGGCGATTGCCTGAACGTGGGCTGTGTGCCGTCAAAAGCCATCATCAGCGCGGGCCGTGCAGCAGCAGCCGTTCGTCATGCTCATGGTTTTGGCGTCAACGGAGCCGACGGAGCCTCCGTCGACTTTGCAGCCGTGATGCAGCGAATGAGAGACCTGCGTGCTCGCATCAGCCCCAACGATTCAGCCGCCAGGTTCCGCGCTTTGGGGATTGACGTATTCTTTGGTCAGGCCAGCTTTGTTGATTCCAATACGATCGACGTAGATGGGACCAGGCTTCAGTTCAAGCGAGCGGTGATCGCAACCGGAGCGCGAGCCGCCGCGCCACCGATTCCGGGTCTGAACGAAGTCGATTACTTGACGAATGAAACACTGTTCTCGCTGACAACGCTGCCGCGAAGGCTGGGTGTTATCGGAGCTGGACCGATCGGATGTGAGATGGCTCAGACGTTTGCTCAGCTTGGCTCCGAAGTCCTTATCGTCGAAACCGCGAACGGTGTCCTGCCGCGAGAAGATCGGGACGCCGCCGCGATCGTCGAACAAGCGATGATTCGAGACGGAGTTAAGTTATTGCGAGGTGGCAAGAATTTGGCGATCAAGAATCATGACGGGATTCGATTGAGTGTTGAATGCAATGGAGCTGGATTCAACGAGATGGTGGATCAGCTTTTGGTTTCCGTCGGTCGTGCTCCCAACGTGGAGAATCTGAATCTCGAAGCGGTCGGTGTCGAATATACGAAGAAGGGCGTCGTCGTTAATGATCAACTGCAAACGACGAACCGCATGATCTATGCGGCCGGAGATGTTTGTTCGCCCTATCAATTCACCCACGCCGCCGACTTCATGGCACGCATCGTGATCCAAAATGCACTCTTCAAAGGCAGACTGAAATCCAGTTCGCTGATTATTCCCTGGTGTACCTACACCTCGCCCGAGATTGCTCACGTTGGCTTGTACGAGCATCAGGCAATCGAACAAAACGTGGCCATTGACACCTACGTGCAAAAGTTTCACGACGTGGATCGAGCGATCCTTGAGGGTGAGGAAAATGGCTTTGTCAAAGTCCATGTGAAGCATGGCACTGACAAAATTGTAGGAGCAACGATCGTCGCAAGGTCGGCCGGAGATTTGATCTCGGAGATCACATTGGCCATGACAAACGGCGTTGGGTTATCGAAGATTGCCAACACCATTCATCCGTATCCAACTCAAGCGGAAGCGATTCGCAAACTTGGCGACCAGTACAATCGCACTCGCTTGACGCCCTTCGTCAAATCCCTGTTTTCTCGCTGGCTTAAATGGACGCGATGACCGCTATGATGCTCGGCGGCAATGTGGACCAGAGTCACTTTTCCCAAAGCGAACGTTGACCGTCAAACAAATCAGATAAGAGTGCTGCCAGAAAGGTGCATGATTGTGCTCGCCCGTTCCGTTGTATTGCTGGGAGTTGGGCACACGAACGCTCACATCCTCAAGGAATGGGCCAGCGATCCGATTCCTGATTGCCGACTTGTCTGCATCTCGCAGTACCCAACAGCCACCTATTCCGGAATGCTGCCGGGGACTCTGGCGGGGCAGTTTTCACCAAACGAAATGCAGATCGACCTGGAGAAGCTCGTCTCCCGTGCGGGTGCAACATTGATTCGTGCAGACGTCACATCCGTCGATTGGAAGCAGCGTGTGCTGAAGTTCTCAGACACTGACTCTCTAAGTTTCAATGTGCTATCCGTCGGCGTTGGATCGATTCCTTCTGGAATTCCGGACCCAAAGACGGATTGCGTTATACCTGTGAAACCGATGCAGACATTTCTGCGGCGTCTGGATGATCGCATGGAATTCCTGGCGCCAAAGTCAGGTCGAACGCTGCAGATCGCTGTTGTAGGCGGAGGTGTCGCGAGCGTTGAGATAGCACTATGCCTGCAAACAGGATTTCAATTACAGTTCCCCGCAGTAAATATCAAGATTCGCATTTTGACTGCGGCCGATGAGATCGCATCTGAACTGGCAAAAAACAGTATTCAAAAGATCAGGAGGATTCTTCACTCACGTGGAATTGAAGTACTAACGCAAACGCGAGTCTCAGAAGTTAATGATTCCGGCATGATGATGAATGGAACTGAGTTTCTGTCGGCCGACTGTGTCATCTGGTCCACCGGCGCAGTGGCTCCTCCAGTGTTGTCACGACTGGGACTGCCAGTTGATGAACACGGTTTTCTTCTGACAAGTTCGACGTTGCAAAGCACGGCCGATCCAATGGTTTTTGCGGTTGGTGATTCCGGGAGCATCACGGGAATTCCATTCGCCAAAGCAGGGGTCTATGCGGTGAGGCAGTCACCAGTACTCTGGCACAATCTCAGATCCGTTCTGGTTGGCGGACCACTGACAAGATTCACGCCCCAACACAACTTTTTGAAGATCTTGAATACCGGCGATGATCGAGCGCTAATGATCTACAAGTCACTGGCGATTCATGCTCGCTGGTGCTGGACACTCAAAACCTGGATTGACCGAAGGTTCCTCCGACGGTTTCAGAGCTAGTCCGACGGCATTTTTTGACATGATGGTGGCACAGATATGGAAAGAAATGCCTGACCCCGCGTTCCGAGACACAGCTTTTCGATACATCCATCGATCGAGAACCTGACATCAGAATCAAAGGTGATCCTGTCAGCCGATAAATCACATGAACAATTCCCACAAATTGTCGGTTTCCAGTGCGATTGTTCCGTTCACAAAACAGAAACACGGGATCACGAGCTCAACAAAGGGATGCTCAGAGATGTCCAAACGTGGCTTGAATCAGGACTCTGGAACTGCCCGTCGGCAGGTTTTCTCTGCCTTCCTGCGCCGTCTCCACGATTCAAGACGCCTCCTTCACAAGCTCTCAGCCGGAACTGGCTTGATCCGATTCGGATTCGCCCTGACGCTGATCAGTACCACTCTGCTGGCTGGATGTTCAAAATCGTCCGGCTGGGTTCGTCGAGGCCACAGTGGCGACAGTAGTGCCGACGATCGTGGCATCGCTCGACTGGAAGAAGAGGCTGCTCCCAAGTCAGCGTCAAATGCAGATCGCAGCCGTGAAAGGAAATTTGAGCTGACCGGCATGACAAAGCCCGCCGCTGAACCATCGCTGATAACTCTCGGACCAGGTGACAGCTTTGAATCGCAGATCCAGAACGCTCAGGGTGTTGTTCTGGTGGATTTCTTCGCCGAGTGGTGTGGGCCATGCAAAAAACAGGCAGTGATTCTCCACGATCTTGAACCAGAAGCGGCAGAGTACGGAGCGAAGATTGTCAAAATCGATGTGGATGAACACAAAGATGTCGCGAAGAAATTCGGTGTTTCATCGCTGCCGACACTGATCGTGTTCAAAAACGGAGAAATCGTTGATCGCCATACGGGGCTAACTGACCGCAGGAGTGTCGAACGGCTTCTCAAAATGTAAGCGGTCCACAAACCAACGCTGCCCATAGATCTTTCGAATCATCGTTCGACGGCACGGCAATGAAGTCTCACGGCCTTATTTCTGCCCGTGCAGCAGTCTCCGAATGAAGAGCCGCCATCGTTTATTGTCCGGGAACAAGAAAAGACAATCGCGATTGGTACCTCGCAAACATGACCAGGACGAATGGCATTCCCGTGCTCAAGGGAACTCACCCTCAATAACAGATTCGCCACGCACAACACTCCGCAACATACCTGACCACAGCGCCGCACTCGGTACGCCGAGCAGACGAACGTTCCTCGCCATTGTCCCACGCAGAGCCGCGTCCCGTCTGGTCTTCACTTGGTCAGAAATGATACTCTTGTCTATCAGCCGGAGCGCGCGCGGCCTGACTCCATTGCTTGCCCCCTGTTGAACTAAGCCTGCCGAATGACAAACTCTGAGCCAACGTCTGCCGCTACCGGAAAGCCGGAGAAACAACGGAATGTCCCGGGGCATGTCGTCGATCAGCGAATCATCGTGATGGCTCGCTGCCCCGAAGCCGGCAAAGTGAAGACTCGACTCATCCCAGCACTGGGGCCAGACGGAGCTGCAAAACTGCACTTTTGCCTTGTTGAGAACACTCTGAAAACCGTAAGACAGTTTACGAACCGGCAGTCCTGTGATATCGAGGTGCAGTTCGCTGGCGGCTCGACAGATGAC